>JBARRC010000072.1:0-3284 GCA_049644045.1 Phycisphaerae bacterium | reverse complement strand
GCCAAGCAAGCCGGCGAATCGCGCGGAGTCCAGAGCGACATTGCCGAGATCAACGTCCTGGCAGAACGGCGTGCCGGTGAGTTGCCGCGGGAAATGGAAAAGCATAAGGACGGTGGTGAGCAGCGTTCCGACTACCGGCCACACGAGGTTACCGGTGATACACCTACCCTCGCCAACCTTGGCATCGGCCGGCTGCAATTGTCCCGTTGGCAGATGATGGCGGAGCTTCCAGGGGATCAGCGACTTCCTGCTCATCGCGGACGTAATCGAGGTGCGCGTCGCGGCGAACGCGAAGACTGCGAAGAAGATGCTGCGGAGCAATTGTTGCAGGCCCTGGGTTCCGCCGCGATAATACCATAACTCTAGCTAATGGGGGCCGCGAACCAGGAACAGACGACGACCGCCGGTGGGCCACCGGACGGTCACTGGTGAGACGGGTATCAGCGTTTGGAGGAGCCTGACATGACGCAAGAGACGCAATCAACCGACGGGTCCGCACTCCCCCCGCAACGGTCGATCTCGATTGAGGGATACGAGATCGTCCGCGAGCTGCACCGCGGCGGGCAAGGTGTCATTTACGAGGCCATCCAGAAGTCCACGAAGCGTAAAGTTGCGATCAAGGTCCTGCTGGCCGGGCAGTATGCAACGGACTCAGCAAAGAGACGTTTCGAACGTGAGATCGAGCTGGTTGCCCAGCTCAAGCACCCGAACATAATCGCAATCTTCGACTCGGGTACGACTGACAACGGGATGCAGTTCTATGTGATGGATTACGTCCGTGGCCTTCCGCTTCACGAATACGTTCGCGAGAGAAAGCTCTTGCTGGAGGAGACACTCAGGCTTTTCTCCACTGTGTGCTATGCCGTTCAGTACGCCCATCAGCGAGGCGTTATCCACCGGGACCTGAAGCCGTCGAACGTCCTGGTGGATGCCGAAGGTAACCCTAAAGTTCTCGACTTCGGCCTGGCAAAGTTGCTCGCCGGGCCTGTTGAGGCCGTCGTGTCGATCACGCAGGACGTCATCGGCACGTTGCCGTACATGTCTCCGGAGCAGGCCCGCGGCAGACCGGGCGAGATCGACACACGGGCCGACGTCTACGCCCTTGGCGTGATTCTTTACGAGCTACTGACGGGGCACTTCCCGTACCCCGTCGTGGGTCAGATAGTCGAAGTGCTCCAGCACATTGTCGAAACACCACCGACCCCGCCAACTCGGAAGTGGACGAGCGACTCCGGCGTCGCGAAGCGGTCCGCCAGACGGTTACGGGCCGGTGAGTGCCCGATCGACGGCGAGGTCCAGACCATCATCCTCAAGGCACTCGCTAAGGAATGTGACCGCCGATACCAGAGCGCCGGCGAGCTGGCCCGCGATCTCGGGCATTATCTCGCTGGGGAACCCATCGACGCTCGCCGCGACAGTGGTTGGTACCTGTTGAGGCTCGCTATCAGAAGGTACCGGAGGCGGCTCGTAACGGCGCTGGTGGCGCTCGTGGCCACGGCAAGCGTGCTCACGTTCGCATGGGTTTGGCAGAGGCAACAAGTCCTTGAAGCGAAGGAGAGGGATCAAAGAGCCTACGGCCATGTCCAGCAAGGAGTCACTCTCGGCGAGTTCGAGTGGTGGGCAGAGGCGGAAAAGGAGTACCGCAATGCGCTTCGCATCGATCCGAACCAGTTCGAGGCTCTCGCAAATCTGGCGCGGTTGAAGAAGGACCACTACCGTCAGGCCCCGTTCCGGGACGCTGACCGTTCGTGGCTGAAGGAGGCACTTGAGTACTGTGAACGTACGCTCGTGCTGAAACCTGGCGATTACCGGCTATGGAACGTTAAGGCTGTAATCTTGTATATGCTCGACCGGGCGGATGAGGCGGAGCAGGCTTGCCGGCACGCCCTGCAAGAGCAACCGGAGTTCTATCCCGCCACGTTAAGTCTGGCAAAGATTCTCGCCATGAAGGGCGACCTTGATGAGGCGTACAAAAGCGCCCGTAAAGCAACGGAACTCGTGAACAGCCAGGGGTACAATAACACGAAGTGGGCGACGGGTACGTGGCGTACGCTTGGCACCATCCAGTTGCAACTGCGGCAGCCGGACGCCCTGCGGTCATTTGAAAACGCGCTTGCGTGTGAACGCACGAACGAGTGGGCCTATCTCATGCGGGCACGGCTCCGACTCGAGCTGGACGGGTACATTGACTTCGAGACCGCTCTCGACGACGCGAAGATCGCCAACGCAACCACGGTCACCTCTGACGGCAGAATCAAGCGAATCCTGGCGTTAGCCCATCTGCGCAACGGGGACTTCAGCAAAGCCATCCACCATGCCAAAGAGGCGATCGACAATGGCGATCTCGAAGCCGTCAACCATCTCATTGCTTCGATCGCCGAGGCCAAGCGTGGCAACCTGGACGACGCGCGCCGTTGGTACGAGAGGGCGGAGGACGCTTCCCTGCCGGCTGACCTTCCCGGGAAGGACTTCAGCGCAACCGCTGCCCGCGGCGTGCTCTGGTTCGAATCAGCCGGGCAATTGACCCGGCTCCGCGAGGAGGCCGAAGCACTTCTGAATGCGGCATCGCCATAGTCTCGCTTCGCCGCTGCACGTGCCCACAGACCTGACGCTTACACGTTGGCTTCGGTGGTGAAAAGTTTCGCTTGCAATTCCCCCGGTAGCTCGGGTAAGATACGAGGTCGATTCACTGTATGATTGTGCGCTGCGGAGGGGCGAAAGCGACGAACCGGTTTGCCGGTGCTGCGTCGCCGAGGAGGGACCACGCATAAGCCGAGTTTGTGCTTGTGCGTGCCACCTTCGTCAGCGGAACCCGACGCTCCGGCGCGCCGGGTCAACATCTCGAAAGAAAGGGAGGGACGATGAACGCCAGCAACGCAACAGCCGCAAACGTGTTCCTACTCGTAAAGCAACGTTTGTCCTTGCCTGGTGCAACCGTAGTCGCACTCGCGAGTGGCATGTTTTTCGCGGGGGCCGCCAGTACGTCCTATGGGCAATGGCCTCCGGTGATCACCTACCCGGAACCGCTCAACACCAACGCCGCTTCCGATACTGGGTGGGACTGGAGGCCTCAACTCACGACCGACGGGGCGGGCAACTGGGTCGCGGTGTGGGAGTCCTACGAGAACCTCGGCGGGACGATCGGCACGGACTACGACATTCTGTTTTCGCGGAGCATCGACAACGGAGCGAACTGGAGCCCTCCGGCGGCGCTGAACACCAACGCCGCTTCCGATAGCGGGGGGGACAGGTTCCCTCAGCTCACGACCGACGAGGCGGGCAAC
>JBARRC010000071.1:0-2717 GCA_049644045.1 Phycisphaerae bacterium | reverse complement strand
GCCCTGCGCATAGCGGCCGAATGTTCCCATGCGCTCAAAAAGGTGCTCAGCCGCCGGGGTTACAACACCAACGTCGGCGACGAGGGGGGGTTCGCACCGAACCTGAAATCCAACGAGGAGGCTCTGGAAGTCATCCCCGAAGCAGAGGAAGCAGCCGGTTACAAACTCGGCAAGGACATCTTCATCGCGCTGGATCCCGCGACTTCCGAGATGTACGACAAACAGACCGGCCGATACAAGTTCTTCAAGTCGGCGCCGGACAAGAGCGTCACGTCGGATGAACTCATTTCGTACTGGGCGAATTGGTGCGAGAAGTATCCGATCCGCAGCGTCGAGGACGGCCTGGCTGAGGATGACTGGGAGGGCTGGAAACAATTGACGGAAAAGCTCGGTGACCGGATCCAAATCGTCGGCGATGACCTGTTCGTGACGAATACGAAGCGGCTGAAGCGCGGCCTCGAGATGCGCGCGGCGAACTCCATCCTCATCAAGGTCAACCAGATCGGGACGCTGACGGAAACGTTCGCCGCGATCGAACTGGCGAAGCGCAACGGCTGGACGGCGGTCATCAGCCACCGCAGCGGCGAGACCGAGGACACGACGATTGCGGACATCGCCGTGGCTACGAATGCCGGTCAGATCAAGACCGGAAGCCTCTGCCGCAGCGATCGGATCGCCAAGTACAACCGTTTGCTTCGCATCGAGGATCACCTGGGCTCGTCCGCCCTGTACGGCGCCGAGTTCTGGAACAAATGAGTCGTAGGAATAGACGAGCCGCGGGCTTCAGCCCGCGCGGATATGCGAATTAGCGCGAGCCGCGGGCTTTAGCCCGCGCGGACATGCGGATTAGCGCGAGCCGCGGGCTTTAGCCCGCGCGGATATGCGGATTGGTGTGAGCCGCAAGTGGGTGGCATGGGCAAACTTGTTTGCCCGTGGGGCACTCTCGCAAGACACGGGCAAGCTGGCGCTTGCCCACGCCACCCACCGCGCGAATGTCCACGCGACCTTCAGGTCGCAGTCCGGTGGGAACTTGCACGGATGCAACAACCTCAAGAACTGAGCCGCCCACTTCACCCTCCGCGGAGCACCGCGCGACCTGAAGGCTGCACCTCGCTTGTCGCCTGGGCGCTCATGTTCATGGCACTGGCCGCGTTTGCGCCATGTGTTTTGCTACCGGAGTGGCGGGCGTATCAGGTCCTGCGGGTGGCTGAGCAGGCCGAGCAGCATCGCCTTGATTCCCTTGGGCGCGTCGTCGACCGGGAGCGCAGCCTGCTCGAAGCCACACGCGATGACCCTGCGGTGATCGCACGGCTGGCGCGGCGCGAGCTGCACTTTCGGCACCCTGGCGAATATCCGGTGCTCGTCTCCGTGCCGGGGCAAAGCACGTCACCCGAGGAGCCCTTTACCCCGGATCCGGTGCTGCCTCCTCCAGCCCTTTCTCGCGCCGCGGGTTATCTTCCTGATTACGACTACGATGCAATCTTCTGCGACGAGCAGACCCGCCTGGTCGTCACGGCCATGTCTGTCGCGTTGATCGGCGTGGCCCTATGGCTGCCCGGCGGACGTCGCGTTGACGCGTGAAGCCCGTGTGCCTACACTTTCCTGGGCGCGCATCGGGTTTGAGTACGCATCGGAGCACACCGAGCCTGTCGTTGCCTGGCGGCATCGCGCCTGCCTCCGCTCCGACTTCTCACGGATGCCTTCTCGCCCGGTTGCGGGACTAATCCAATGACGCAAGCGGTAGTGACCATACCGGATCCTACGCCACAGGCTGCGTCGGGCCACGAGGGATCGGCTTCGCTCACCCTGTCCGGTCGGGCGATCCTGGCGGCATGGGTCATCTCGATCGCGGTGCACGCCCTCTTGTTTTTCGGTATGCTTACGCTGGTGTTTCCGTTTACAGGCGGTGACGAGGAGCCCGATCCACCCGTCGTGCACGTGGAGATCATCGGTCCGGTGGAAGCGGCCTCGTTTGTGCCGTCGCGAAGCCCGGATCTGTCCAGCCCCCCTACGGTGCCCGATCCGCATGAGATTCGGATCCCGCCCAAAGAGTTCACACCGCTGTCCGAGCTGACCAGCCCGAAAAAGCCCGATTTGACGATCATCGGCATCGGCACGGGCGGCGGTGACTTCTCCCGATATGGGTTGGCAGTCAGCCCCGGACCCGGTCCGGAGTTTTTCGGCCTCGGCGGCTCCGCGCGTGGCGCTCGCAGGATTATCTACGTCGTGGATCGGAGCGGGTCGATGATAGACACTTTCATCTATGTGCAGGAGGAGTTGAAGCGGTCAATCTCGGCGCTTCGCCGCAGTCAGAAGTTCCACGTGATCTTTTTCAACGCCGGTCCGCCGCTGGAAAATCCGCCCAAACGCCTCGTTAGCGCGATCGACGCGCACAAAGAGCGGTTCTTCGAGTTTCTCGACGACACGATCGCGCGGGGTGGCACCAAACCGGAGGGGGCGATGCGCCGGGCACTCGCCATGGAACCCGATCTGGTTTACCTTCTGTCGGACGGCATCGATTTCCATCCGAGCCTGCTTCACAAGCTCGACGAGTGGAACCGGGATCGACGAGTAAGAATCTACACCATCGCGTATCTGGACCCGACCGGGAGCAAGCTGTTGGAACAGATCGCGCGCGAGCATAACGGTGAGTTCAGGTTTGTTTCCGAAGATGATCTACCATAGACCGCGCGGATATCGAGCCGCAGGCTTTAGCC
>JBARRC010000070.1:0-3281 GCA_049644045.1 Phycisphaerae bacterium | reverse complement strand
TACGAGGACGCCTCACGTCAGCTCGCCAGGATTGAATTCGTCCGGAGGCTCCGCATTCTCCTTCACGATGGAAAGTGCATGGTGGCGGCCGCAGAGCTGCAAAAGCTGGGCGCGGTTGATTCGAATCTCGAGTTCCACGCCGTCGGGTAGATATTGCCGGTCCCGCACGTCGGCCACCTGGCCGATTTCGTGGAGAAGCTTCCCTTCGGCGTGCGGGATGTGAATGGTCACATCAACGCTGCCGCGTTGCATCGCGTGCATCACCTCGTCGACGAGCCGGTCGAGCCCCTCTCCGGTAAGGGCGGAGATACGCAGCGCCTCGGGCCGGTGGCACGTCAGCATTTCCGCCATGGAGGTGTCATCAGCTATATCGACCTTGTTGAGTAGGACGATCTGCGGCACCTGGGTGCACCCGAGACCTGCCACCACTTCGTCCACCGCCTCCATTTGCTGCCACGCCACCGGCGACGAAACGTCCACCACATGCAGGAGCAGGTTCGCGTGAATCGTCTCTTCCAAAGTCGCCCGAAACGAGGCCACCAGGTGATGGGGAAGGTCACGGACGAACCCGATCGTGTCACTGAGAAGTACCGAATGGCCGTCACCCAATTCCCAGCGGACGGTCTTGGTGTCGAGTGTGGCGAAGAGCTGATCCGCGACAAACTGACCGGTGCCGGCCAGCTTGTTCATCAGCGTGCTCTTACCGGCGTTGGTGTAACCCACCAGCGACACGGTGAACTGGTCACCGCGCGATCGAACCTCTCGCTGCTTGCGGCGGTCGATCTCTTCGATTTTGCGTTTGAGGTAGGCGATCCGGTCCTGGACGATCCGCCGGTCGATCTCGATCTGGCGCTCTCCCGGCCCGCGCGTCCCGACGCCGCCGACCACGCCCACCGTCGTCGCCCCGCCCGCGCCGGCGATCCGCTCCAGGTGCGTCCACATACCGCGAAGACGGGGTGCCGTGTATTCGAGCTGCGCCAGCTCGACCTGCAACTGGGCCTCGCGCGTTTTCGCGCGGGAGGCGAAGATGTCGAGGATCAACTCACTGCGGTCGACGACCTTGCGCTCCACCGCCCTTTCAAGCCCGCGGATCTGGCGTGGTGTCAACTCGTTGTCGAAGATGATCACGCCGGCCTCGGCCGCGTGGGCGCGTTCCACGAGCTCCGCCAGCTTCCCCTTGCCCAGCGCGTAGGCTGAACTGAGACTCGTTCGCTTCTGCACCATGGAATCGACCACCTCCGTACGGGCCGACTCCGCCAGCGCGGCCAGCTCACCCAGCGGGTTGCTCAGGTCCGCTCTGGTGTCGGGCAGCAGCACCCCGACCAGCATCGCACGCTCCAGGCGTTCCGTGGTGCCATCTCCCAGGGGTTCTTTCAGCGATCGGAAGGGTCGGTGGGATGCGCGAAGATCACTGGAAGGGTGTGAACGAATCGAGTGGCGTTTACGATCCACATTCATATCATAGCGGCCGCCGTTTGCCGTGGTCAACACAACGGCGCTGCCTGATCCCAGGAGGTCGAGCCGGTTCAGCGGCTTGACAGGACCACGGCGGTACCATAGCATCCGCCTTTCTCGTATTAGCCAAGAGGTCATACGGAAGGAATCACCATGCGAACGATCACAATCATCGGCACGCTGATCGCAGGACTGTTTACCTTTGGCGCAGGGTGCCAGACAGCCGGCAAACCCGGCGTCATCACCGGTGCCGGCCAGGAACAATCCCCCCGCGAAAGCACCAAGCACCCCCCTCGGCGGGTGGTCATGACGGCTGAGAACAACCCCACAACGCTCGCCGGCCGCGGCGAGCCGAGTCTGGACGACTTTTACCGCCCCCCTGCCTGGATCTACGTGGACGGACAAGGGGGCCAGTACATCGAACAGGACGGGAATCCCCAGGTGCAGTGGATCATCAAGGCCCCGGTGAGTTCCTCCCCCACCTTCCGCGTCGAGGCGTACGGGCCGTTGCTCGGCACGCCGAAGGATTTTGCCTGTACGCTTGACACATTCGAGTCCGCCGACGGCTCGGCAATCGCCTATGGAATCAAAGCGGCTGAGGGTACCTTCGAGGCCGGCTACGACTACTCGCTGCTGAAACCGGGCGACAACTTTACCGTTCGCAATCGCATCACGGGCGATGTCGTCTCCGAGATCCCACCGTTCGTGCCGGGTATCTACCTGATCGCAGCCGCCGTCAAAAACCTCGAAACCGGCAAGGAGGGCCTGGCCATCACCTATTTCACCGTCGAGCAAGGTCCCAGCGAATAGAGCTCTGTCACCGTTGATTTGAAGGATGAGGAATGAAGACTTAATAGGGCAAGGGGCAATCCGGGCGATTCATCCTTCATCCTTCATCCTTGTCTCCTTCCTCCTCCCCTTCGATGATAGCTGGACCGAACGCAATCAGGTAGCCTTCTAGCATGCGGAGGGTCTTGTTGCGGATTTCGTCGAGATCGAGATCGGCCAATTCGTCCAGTTCCAGCGGTGTGGCGAAGCAGATGTGCTCGTCGCCCTCGCGGTAGCGTTCGACCGGTGGTTCTTTCCAATCGAGTCCGGCCTCCCTGAATCCGAGTTCGACAAACGCTTCCAACGTGTCGCCCGACTCCTGAATCGCCTGCTCGAGTTCTTCGCTTATCGACGGATCGTCGGTCAGGAAACCGACGCGGATCTGCGGAATCATCGGATGCACCACGATCTGGAACCAGCATGACGGCCCGGCCTCGAACCACGTGGCGAGCGTCGATTCATCTTCCCAATCGTCGCGCTGGACCGGTCCATATCGATCGTCGATCGCCACGGCGTCTTCGACGTACTCACGGAAGGCTTCGACTGTCTCACGGCTTTGCTCATCAAGAGGCATGGTCAGGATACTCCAATCATTTCATCTTCGGTCACTTCAGCCGCTCCCTCACGGTCGCGGTTCGGATCACCCGGTCACTCTCCCGCGCTCGCCACTGCGGCGTCGCGGATCGACCCGATCAAGAATGCGCCGGCGGCACCAGGTGAAGGGCCGGGTGACGAACCGGTGAACGTGAACGTACCACGGCTTTCGATACGAGCCGGTCAGTTGCTCGGGCGAAAGCTGGTCCGGCCTGGTTCGACGCTGCAGTTTGACCAGGTGGTAGCGATCGCCTGCCTGAAGCCACTCCCGCAGCTTGCGAGCCGGCCACAACTGACCGCCCCATCGCGCCGGAAGATACCATGATATTTGAAAATCGAACAGGTAGGGCTGCCCGTCATCACCTACCAGGACGTTTTCACATTTTTCCAGGTCGACGTAGGCC
>JBARRC010000069.1:0-12362 GCA_049644045.1 Phycisphaerae bacterium | reverse complement strand
CCGGGAACCGCTCCAAATCCATGTAGCGCCGGGGCTTGTCCCCGGCGTTGTTTGCGCGCTGTGTCTACATGACGTCACCCACAAGGGGTGGCGCTACAAGAGGTTACGCCCGAGGACGGCAACAGGATGAATAATCCGGACTATGGCGGGATGTGGCGTGGTGCCTTACTTTGCCACACTGACCGCAGATTTCCAACGGTTCCCTTGGCCTGGACCGGAAAATGCGTACACTGGGGGCGCTCAGCCCCTGCGGGACACCCGCTTGATCATGATTCAGGACAGAACCATGCCGGATAAAACCCAACCCCGTATCGCCATGATCGGTTCCTACGTGCCGCGACGCTGCGGCATTGCGACCTTCACCCGCGACCTGGCCACCGCCATCGCACGGACCGGCCACGGCCAGGCGCTGTCGGGCGGGAACTGCGTACAGATTGTCGCGATGAACGATCGGTATGGCGAGTACACCTACTCGTCTGAAGTGACAGTCGAAATCGGCCAGCATCGCCGAGAAGACTATCGCAACGCTGCGGAGATCCTCAATACAAGCAGGATGGACGCGGTCAGCCTGCAACACGAATTCGGGTTGTTCGGCGGAGAATGCGGGGATTATCTATTCGAACTCATCACGCGACTGAGAAAGCCGCTCGTGTCGACGCTGCACTCCGTCGTCAGTGAGCCGTCGCCCAAGCAGCGAGATGTCCTGCAGCGTCTCTGTGCCAAGAGCAGCACCGTCGTGGTGATGGCGAATCATGCCCGGATGCTCCTCCAGGAAAAGTATGACGTTCCTCTCGACCACATCCGGCTGATCCATCACGGCGTGCCGGACGTGCCGTTTGGCGATTCCGAACCGTTCAAAGAACGTTTCGGGCTTGTGGGGCGTCCCATGATCCTCACATTCGGTCTGCTGGGTCCCGGGAAGGGTATCGAAGTGATGCTCGATGCACTGGCCAAGGTTGTCCATGACCATCCGGATGTGGCGTATGTGGTTTTGGGGGTGACCCATCCGGCCATCAAGCGTGAATCGGGCGAGCTTTATCGCATCTCGCTGGAGCGGCGTGCCGTTGAACTCGGCATACAAAAGAACGTGCTTTTCCACAACCGTTATGTATCGTACGAGGACCTGCTCGAGTACCTGCAAGCCGCCGACATCTATGCAACCCCGTATCGAAACAAGGAGCAGATCACCTCGGGCACGTTGGCGTACGCACTGGCGTGCGGTCGGGCGATCGTCTCCACCCCTTACTGGTATGCCCAGGAGCTTCTGGCAAACGGGCGTGGACGGCTCGTCGACTTCGGCGACGCCGCCGGGTTTGCAAACGCCCTACGCGAGCTGCTCGAGGACGAGGACGCACGGATGACCGTGCGCAGGGTCGCCTATCACTACGGCCGGGAGATGATCTGGCCGCGCGTCGCGGAGCAATACTTTCAGGCCTTCGCGGATGCACGTGAGACCTTCGCCGAGCGGGCGCGCGAAGTGGTTGCCGAGCGGAAGGTGCTGATGCGCCTATCGCTGCCGGAGCATCGGCTCGATCATCTTTTCACGATGACCGACGACACGGGCATGCTTCAGCATTCGATCTACGCGACCCCGGACCGTCGGCACGGTTATTGCTCGGATGACAACGCGCGTGCCTTGATTGTGGCATCGATGGCCTGGTCGCTCTTCCAGGATGAGCAGGTGCTGCCCTACCTGCACATCTATCTCTCGTTCCTGCACTACGCCCAGAGGCTCGAGGGGGGAAGGTTCAGGAACTTCATGTCGTACGACCGTCGATGGCTGGAGGAGGACGGAAACGACGACTGTCAAGGACGTATCCTTTGGGCGCTTGGCTATCTGATCTCGCACGCCCCGAACGATTCCACGAAGCGGCTCGCGACGGACCTGTTCCGCGGCGCGGTGTCACAGCTTGATTCGCTGCGCTCGCCGCGTTCATGGGCGCTTGGCATTCTGGGGCTTCACTATTACCTTCGGGCGTTCGGCGATGACGTCGAGGTTCGCAGCCAAAAGGCCAGGCTCGCCGACCGGCTCAACGCCGTTTTCGCGGAGCATGAATCCGACGACTGGCCTTGGTTTGAAGATGTCGTCACGTATGACAACGGGCGTTTGCCGCAGGCGCTGATCATCGCGGGGCATCAACTGGGGCGACAGGAGCTGGTGGACCGCGGTTTGCGGGCCCTGCGATGGTTGTTTGAGGTACAGACCGCCCGCGAGGGGCATCTGTCGATCATCGGCAGTGACGGTTGGCTGCACCGAACGGGCGAGCGGGCCCAGTTTGACCAGCAGCCTCTCGAGCCGGCCGCCCTCATCAGTGCGTGTAAGGCCGCCTACCGGGCATCCGGTGATCCCCACTGGCTGGTCGAAATGCGCCGAGCCTTCGAGTGGTACATCGGCCGGAACGATCTCGGGCTCTTCATGGTGGATTTCAAGTCGCGCGGCTGTTACGATGGGCTCGAGGCGTCGGGTGTGAACGAGAATCAAGGCGCCGAGTCGATACTTTCGTGGCTACTATCGCTTCTGACCATGCACGAAATGCAAACGGGCGACGCCCCGGAGGTCGGGTAGGATGGCGCACCCCGGCCGGGCCGCGCCCTTACCGCCGAACATCGAGTTTTCAAGTTGATTAATCCGATAAAATAGTCGCAAAGGGAAGCTCGTCAGGCAGAGCCGACGAACCGTCGCCAAGGAGACCGATTTCCCATGCCGCCTGCAAGAGAAGACCCGCGTCAAAGACTGCTCCAACGTCATCCGGACAATCCGCTTTTGACGGCCTTCGACTGGCCTTACTTTGTCAACACGGTGTTTAATCCCGGGGCCGTTCGTCTTCCCTCCGGCGAAACGCTCCTGCTGTGTCGGGCGGAAGACTGTTCAGGGCTATCGCACCTGTGCGTGGCCCGTTCGCCCAACGGCGTCACGGATTGGAAGATCGACCCGCACCCCACACTGATGCGCGACCTCGAGAATCATCCTGAGGAATGGTGGGGGATCGAAGATCCGCGGGTCGTGTGGATCGCCGAGTTGGAAAGCTACGCCGTGACCTACACGTGTTACTCGCAGCGCGGTCCCGGGGTCTCGCTGGCGCTGACGAAGGATTTCCGCGAGTTCGAACGCATCGGCAACATCTTCCCACCGGAGGACAAGGATGCCGCCCTGCTTCCGCGGAGAGTCGACGGGCGCTGGGCCCTGATTCACAGACCCGTGCCCGGGGCGGGACGAGCGCACATCTGGATGTCGTTCTCGCCCGACCTGAAGCATTGGGGGGATCACACTCTCGTGCTCGAGGCCAGACGCGGTGCCTGGTGGGATGCTTTCAAGATCGGCCTTTCACCACCGCTGATCGAAACACCGGAAGGGTGGCTGATGATGTATCACGGCGTCCGGGCGACAGCGGCCGGGTGCCTCTATCGCCTCGGGTTGGCCTTGCTGGATCTCGAAGAGCCGACCAGATGTGTACTTCGCTCCACCAAGTGGGTGATGGGGCCGGAGCGGGACTATGAGCGGACCGGTGACGTAGGTAGCGTGGTGTTTCCTTGCGGGTACACGATCGACGGAGACGGCGATACCATCAATGTTTACTATGGTGCAGCCGATACCTCGATCGCACTGGCGACCGGGAGTATTCGCGACATGCTCGATTGGCTGCACAACAACAGTACACCCGGCGACCCGGCCGACAACGGCTGACGCCCCTGTAGGTTTGCGATTGGATCCGCCATGCGCATCGCGATGCTCGCCCCCATCAGTTGGCCGCTGCCACCGACCGGCTACGGGCCCTGGGAGCAGGTCGCCTACAACCTGACCGAGGAACTCGTCAAACTGGGACACGAGGTGACCCTCTTTGCCGCAGGCGGCACCGAAAGCAGTGCCACCGTGGTGACAACGTGCCCCTATGCACTGTCCACTTGGCCGGAGCCGGAGCGGAGTCGGGAGCGCAGGTACGATCCGCAGACTGGCCTGCTCGAAGGGCCGCCTGATTCGCGCGTCCTGGAGGAGCTGCACATCGCGGCCTGCATGCAACGTGCAGCCGACGGCGAATTCGACGTTGTCCACTCGCACCTGCACGCCCACGCGCTGACCTTCGGGCGGCTTATCAAGTGCCCGTTGCTCACCACGCTGCACGGGGCTGCCTGGGTGCGGGCGGCGCACCCGGTTTTCAAAGCCTACAAGGATCTGCCATTCGTCTCGCTGTCCAACGCAGAACGACAACTGCTACCGGAGCTCAATTACGTCGCCACCGTGTATAACGGGATTCGCGTCGAAGACTTCCCCTTTGAGCCGAAGAAGGACGACTACCTGCTCTTTGCCGGCAGGCTGTCACCCGAGAAGGGACCGGATGTAGCCGTTGAAATCGCCAGGCGTGCGGGTCGGCGGCTGCTGATGGCCGGGATGATCGAGGAGCAGTACCGGGACTACTACAACGAAAAAGTCAAACCCCACATCGACGGCAGGCGAATCGAGTACCTGGGCTTGTTATCGCAAAAGGATCTCGCCCCGGTCTACCGCAAGGCGGCGGGGGTTTTGTTCCCGATCAACTGGTGCGAGCCGTTCGGCCTCGTGGCGGTGGAAGCGCAAGCCAGCGGCACGCCGCTGATCGCCACACGGTACGGCGCGCTGCCGGAGATCATCATCGAGGGCGAAACCGGCTTCGTGGTCGATTCGATTGATGAAGCCGTCCGCGCCACCGAGAAACTCAATACCCTCTCCCACACCGCCTGCCGTGCCAACGTCGAGTCCCGCTTCAGTGCCGCCGCGATGGCAAAGGGTTACGAAGCTGTCTACGCATCGCTCGTTGCCGAGGTTTGCGCAACCATTCGCGGTTCGTGAATCAATACCCTCGTGGTTGACCGCCCTTGCGCGGGTCCGACGCCCCCACCCAGCCTTCGTTCGTCCGCAGGATGGCCTGGACGATACCGGTCCGTCGTTGGTCAGAAAGCTCGTGGCCCCGGTCGAGCAGTCCAAGCTTGATCGGCTGCGGCGGCTCGGCATCGAAGAGGACTTGATCAGGCCGCCATTGATGATGCGGTCGAGGGTTGAGCATCGCCTGCTCCAGCGACATGCCATAGTCCGTAATAAACAGCAGGACGTTGAGCACGGAGCTGATGATTCGGGGACCGCCCGAGGCGCCCAGTAACAAATAGGGTTGGCCGTCTTTGAGGACAATCGTGGGCGACATGCTGGAAAGCGGTCGCTTGCCCGGCGCGATTGCGTTGCGGTCCGAGTGCATAAGCCCGTATGCGTTGGGCTTGCCCGGCTCGCCGGCGAAGTCGTCCATCTCGTTGTTGAGGATCAGCCCCCACTCGTCGATGGCCGCCAGTGAGCCGAAGGTGGTGTTGATCGTCTCCGTGCTGACGACCACGTTGCCCCATCGGTCCACCACGCAGAAATGTGACGTGCCCGCGTCGTCTACGATTTCCACCGATCCGTAAGCGTCAAGGTCTAAGCACTTGTGTGGATCAATCCGCGCCGCAACCTGCCGGGCGTACGGCTTCGAGGTCAGCAGCGCCACCGGCACCTGCACAAAGTCGCTGTCACCCAGCCAGCAGGCCCGGTCCGCGAACGCGTGCTTCATGGCTTCAACTTGATAGTGGACGGCCAGGCCTGGATCACGCTGAAAAAGACCCGGCAGGTCAACGGTGTCCAGAATGTTGAGCGTCTCCGCCAGCGCCACACCGCCCGACGAGCACGGGGGCATGAGAATCAGCGTGTAGTCACGATAGGTGGAGACAATCGGCTCGCGCCGGCCGACCTTGTAATCAGCCAGGTCTTTCTCGGTGATGATACCGCCGCGCTCCTTCATCTCGCGCACGATCGCCTTGGCGACCGGCCCGCGGTAGAAAACGTCGGGACCGCTGTCCGCAATTCCCTCGAGCAGGCGCGCAAGCTCGGGTTGAACCAGCCGCTCGCCGACACTCGGCAACCGCCCTTCGCGCAGGTGCCTTCGATAGACATAGGAGCCGACCTGTTTAAGCCACTCGTGGCGCTCGTACATTGCAAGCTTCCCATGGGTGGCGTCGACGTAGTGCTGATCCACCGGAAAACCTGACTTTGCGAGTTCGATGGCCGGTCCCATCGTCCGCGCGAGCGGCATGGTCCCGAACTGCTTCAACGCCTGACACCGCCCGGCGAGGAGCCCGGGGACGGCAACGGCGAGATGTCCGATCCGGCTGGGTGAAGGGTGCTTCGCGTCACGTTTCGCCGCCTCTACATACATGTCCCGCGTAGCCGCCGCAGGTGCAGTCTCGCGGAAATCCTGAACCACGACGCGTCCGTCGGCGAACCGCGCGATCATGAATCCACCGCCACCGAGGCCCGTGCTGTAAGGGCGTGTCACCCCCAAAGCGAACGAGACGGCGACGGCTGCATCAATCGCGTTGCCGCCGGCCTTTAGAATCTCAAGCCCCGCCTGCGACGCATACGCCGAGTCGCTTGCCACCAGCCCCTTCGTGCCGGTGCTGATCCACGGTGGATCGGCAGCTCCCACCGGCGCAACGACGGCAGTCAAAAAGACACCTACTACGAAGAAGATGAGCTGACGTTTCATCGTAACTCCCTAACAAGCCCGTGCCCGCGCGCAGCAGTCAGAGCGGGTATGTGGGACAGGCTTTCTAGCCTGTCGAGCAGACAGTCCGGGGCATTCTTCCCGACACCAGTTATCAGTCGTCAGGTTTTGGCTGTCAACTGATAACTGACAACTGACAACTGATAACTGATAACTGGCACCTTGCGCCGCTGTCCACTTGCGGATGCGCTGCGGGCCTCGATAATCGTCGATATGCCTACGGCCCCACCATTGCATCCTACCACGGGGACCGGCGTGACGCGGCACTTCATCCTCGGCACGGCCGGTCACATCGACCACGGCAAGACCGCGCTTATTAAGGCACTAACCGGCGTCGACACCGACCGTCTGCCCGAGGAGCGCCGCCGGGGGATGACCATCGAACTGGGGTTCGCGGGGCTGACGATCGGCGGGAACCACTTCGGCATCGTCGATGTGCCGGGTCACGAACGCTTCGTGCGTACGATGGTCGCCGGTGCCACGGCCATAGACATCGCATTGATCGTGGTCGCGGCCGACGATTCCGTCATGCCTCAAACGACCGAGCACGTCGAAATACTGCATCTTCTCGGCGTGCATCGTGGTGTCGTGGCTGTCACGAAAATCGACACCGTCGACACGGAGATGGTCGAACTCGTCGTCGACGAGGTTCGAGAGCTTCTGTCCTGTACACCGCTCGAAGACGCGCCGATTTACTCCGTGTCATCCACCACCGGGGCGGGAGTTGAGGAGTTGAAGCGCGCGATCGGCAGCATTGCGGAGAACATCGAAACGAAACGCAGCCGGGCGCCGTTCCGCATGGCCCTTGACCGAGTGTTTACGGTGCAGGGGCGTGGCACCGTCGTGACCGGATCGGTGTTGCGCGGCGAGGTGTCGGAAGGTGACACGCTCGAGGTCTGGCCGGGTGGCGAAACCTGCCGCGTCCGCGATCTGCAAACACATGGTGTCCATTACGACAGGCTCGCACGCGGGCAGCGCGCCGCACTGAACCTCAGCGGCATCGACCGCGATCAGGTGCAACGCGGTGCGGAACTGGCTACGCCGGGTTACCTGCAGCCGTCCCGGATGATCGACGTGCGGCTCCAGTGCTTGTCTTCGTATGGGCGCCCGCTCAAATCGACAAGTGTGGTCAGGTTTGAGATTGGCACCGCCGAGGTCCCCGCGCGCATTGTGCTGCTGGAGGGCGGCGTGCTTGAGGCGGGTGCCTCAGGCTATGCGCAAATGCGAAGCGGTGAACCACTGACGGTCGTTCATGGCCAACGCTTCATCATCCGCGACGAGAACGCCACGCGCACCATCGGCGGCGGGATTGTTCTGCGCCCCGTCGCTTCTCGTAGACGCCGCAATCTGTCCACCGAGCTGGACGGCCTGCAACGTCTTGAAACCGGCGACGCAGCCGAGCGCGTGGAGCAGGTGCTCCGGCTGGCGGGCTTCACCCGACCGACCGATCTGCAGGTCTGCGCGCGGGCGAGTATCGAGCTGGAAGAACTGCCGGACATCCTGGATCGTCTTCGAGCGGAGCGTCGCTGGGTGCCGGTGACCGGCACGGAGGCCCACGCCGTGCCGGCGGCCCTGGATGACCTGGCTCACCGTTTGACCGGCTGGCTCGGGCGCTATCATCAAAACCACCCCGAGCTGCCGGGCCGATCCGTCGACAGTGTTCTCGGCTGGCTCGAGCGCGTGACGAATCGCACGCTGGCCCGGCCGCTGCTGGACTTCCTCGTGCAACGCAAGACGTTGAAGCTCCTCGGGAAGTTCGCCTGCCTCCCCGCGTTCGCACCGTCGCTGTCCGGAGCGGACGAGAGATTGATGGCTGCGATGGTCGAGGAGATTCGTACGGGCGGTTTTCAGCCGCCGTCGCTGGATGGATTGAGCATCGCCTCGCAGGCGGATCGGAAGCGTTGGGAGCGCCTTGCGACGCTGGCCGTTGCGCTGGGAGATCTCGTTCAGGTCGCTCCGAAGGTGTACCTGCATGCCGAAGTCAAGGAACTGCTTCGGGCCAAAATCGCCACGTTGATCAGGCAAGAGGGCGGCGTTACGGTCGCTCAGGTACGCGAGGCGCTGGACTCGAGTCGTAAATACGTGGTTCCGTTCCTGGAATACCTGGACCGCATCGGGTTCACCAGGCGGAGTGGGGATCAGCGCGTGCTCGTGGAAACGGAAGGTGGCTAAACATGCGCAGGTCGCCAGGTCGCAGGGACAGCCCATGACACCCAAGATGAAAGAGTTGCTCCGATCGTTGCCGTCGGTCTCCGAGATGCTCGATAACGAGGAGGTTCGCGAGTGGCTCGGCGCGCTGCCCAGGGCGTCGGTGGTGGCTGCCGTGCAAACCGCGGTCAACGAAGCCCGTGACGCAATCCTGACTGGAAAGCTGAATGAGCCGGTCGATCCGCAGGAATTACAGGCCCGTGCGGAGCAGGCGCTGCTCGAACGGTCGATGTCGTCACTGCGACGGGTGGTCAATGCTACGGGAATCGTGCTTCATACCGGTCTTGGGCGTGCGCCGCTGAGCGACGCCGCTGTTGAAGCGATCACTGAGGGGGCGTCAGGCTATTGCAGCCTCGAATACGATCTGCACACCGGGAAGCGCGGTCGACGCAACACCCACGTCGTGGATCATTTGGTCTCGGTAACGGGTGCCGAAGCCGCGACGGTCGTCAACAATAACGCCGCAGCGACGCTGCTCATCCTGCGGACGTTCGCCGAGGGGCGCGAAGTCATCGTCTCGCGAGGGCAGTTGATCGAGATCGGCGGCAGCTACCGCCTTCCTGACATTATGGACGCCAGTGGTGCGTCACTTCGCGAGGTGGGTACGACCAACCGGACACGCATCCTCGACTACGAACGGGCGATCAACGACCACACCGCCATGCTGATGCGCGTGCATCCGAGCAACTTCCGCGTGATCGGATTCACGGAAGACACCTCCATCGAAGCAATCACCGCCCTGGCGCACCGCTACGGTTTGATTGCGGTCGACGATCTCGGCAGCGGGGCGCTGCTCGACCTCACCGACTACGGCCTGCCGTCAGAGCCCTGCGTGCGCGACTCACTGGCCGCCGGGGCGGATCTGGCCTGTTTCTCGGGGGACAAGCTCTTGGGCGGCCCGCAGTGCGGCCTGATCGTCGGGAGGCAGAGCCTCATCGAGCAGCTCGAATCGAGCCCGCTGGCCCGCACGTACCGTGTCGACAAGATGACACTCATTGCGCTCGAAGCGACCCTCCGTGCCTACCTTGATCCCGACGAGGCGGTTTCCACGATCCCCACCCTGTCGCTGCTTACCGCTTCGACTGATACGCTGGCTGAACGGGCGCGGAAGCTTGCCGAGCGGCTTGGGGCGGCCCTGCCCGACGAACACTTCTACGTCTGTTCGGATGTCGGTTACGCCGGCGGCGGCTCGATGCCGGCGCGGGAGCTGCAAACCGTGGTGGTGCAGTGGCGCCCCGCGCAGGCCTCGGTTGAGACGATGGCGGCCGCCCTGCGCGAGGCTGACGTCCCCGTCGTCGTGCGCATCCGCGATGACGCGATCTGTTTCGATCTGCGCACGCTCCGCGAGTCCGATTTCGAAAGCCTCGTGGCGACCGTCACCTCAGCCCTGTGGGACGACATCTGAGCGACCACAACCGCTTCCTTACGGGCGCGGTTGGTGGTTGTGGACGAAGTCGATTATCATGCTTACCGATGAATCGATCAGCCGTCATCTTCGATCTCGATGGGACGTTGACCACGCCGTACATCAATTTCAACGCCATTCGCGCCGAGATCGGCGTTGAGGGACCCATTCTCGAGGCCTTGACCGAGATGGACCCCGTGTCGCGGCAGCGGGCGGAGGCGCTGCTTCTGCGGATCGAACGCGAGGCGGCGGAGAACGCAACTTTGCAGGAGGGGGCGGTCGAAGTCCTCGAGACTTGCCGGGTCAAGGGGCACCCCGTCGCAATCCTCACCCGAAACGCGCGGCCCACGGTCAGCCTGATCCTGGAAAACTACGGCATCACGATCGATGCCCTCCGCACGCGGGAGGACGGTGCCATCAAGCCGTCACCGGAACCCGTCCTGTCAATCTGTGAAGAGTTGCGTGCCGATCCGCAACGCAGTTGGATGGTGGGGGATTACCTCTTCGACATCATCTCGGGGCAGGAGGCCGGCACGCGCACCGTGCTGATGGTCGGTGACAAGCCGACACCCGACTTCGCCGACCGGGCCGATCACGTCATCCGCCGCCTGGCCGAACTGCTGCCGATCATCGAGGCCGGGTAATCCGGCGGGCTCCGCCGTGCGGATCAGCGTGCAGGGCAGGGCATCACCCACCCGTGCCCCTTGAATCAACTCACATCGTGTGGTATGCTAAGGCCGGTCCAATCAAAGGGGCATTGTGATGAAACACTTGTTGGCAATCATCGGATTGGCGCTGGTGCTTTCCCCACCCGCCCTGGGGCAGACGGCGCGGATTCAGGGGTACATCTATCCCGGTGTGGAGATGGGCTGCTGGATGCTTGACGACGCCGACACCGGGATCACCTACGAACTATATGGCGGCGATCCGTTTCTGCACCAGGAGGGCTTTTGGGCGCTCATCTGGGGGACGCCTCATCCCGAGTGGGACACCTACTGCATGCAGGGAACTCCGTTCGAGGTGTTCGAGGGCTGGCTCATATGGTTTTGGCCGCCGGAGACCTGCACGATCACTCCTCAGGACCCGACCCCTGCCGATCCGGTCACGATCACCATGGCGGGGAACTGGCCTGATAGTTGTATCCCCAACGACTTTCGGGTGGGTATTGAGGAAAACACAATCGACTTCAACGTCGTCGTCGATTACCCGCAGGGGACAGCTTGCTTTGACAGGCCCACGCCATGGTCGCTTTCCGCGACGATCGACCCGTTGGCGCCGGGTGCGTACAGCGTGAAGGTAGCCCTAGATATGTCCGATTCCTTCAACTTGGGTTTGGCCGGTCCTCCGGACTTTTGCACCTTCACTGTGGAGACGTCCGGCCCTGTTCCGGAGTGGTCATTCCCCATGAACTGCACCATCGACGCCCGTCAGCCTCACGACCCAGATGGGTCCAACCCGAGGGGGTGGTTCGTGATAGACCTCTACTATTGGATGGTTGAGCCCGACTTGGATCGAGCGGATTTCACGGTAACGCAAGTGGGCGGCCAAAACCCGCCGCCGTCCGTCGCCGCTGTGTTGCCGATTCCCTCAATCACGGAGGATGTGATCCGCAGAGTGGTTCTGTCCAGGTACATCGAGCCCGGAACGTGGACGACTCTTACGCACAACGAGAGCGGTTATAGCGTATCCGTGGGTTACTTGCCGGGTGATGTAAACGGCGACGGTACGGCTGGTCCAGAAGATATCCTCGCGCTCATCGACCGTCTCAACAGCGGTTATCATCCGCACTTCCTGCACTGGATGTGCGATGCGGACCGTAGCGGCATGTGTGCACCAGCCGACATGCTGCGCGTGATCGATCTGTTCAACGGCGCCAACGCGTACGATGCCTGGCTTGGCCGAACGCTGCCGTCTTGCCCTTCCGAATGATGCCGCGCGATACCGCAGGATGAGTGCGATCCGCCATGTGGACCGCAATGGCGCTGTTTGTCCAATCCGAGCCCCGAGCGTGAGCCTTGCTATTACCCAACATCTCCCGAGCCCGCACAGCCGGACCGGAACTTTGTCCCGGAGGGACATTTGACAATAGCCCAGCGATTTATCGCTGGGAACGTGGTGTTTGCGAACGATCCCAGTCCCGTAGGGACGGATGAATGCCGCTTGTCGGTTCAATCGTCCCTACGGGACTG
>JBARRC010000068.1:0-3951 GCA_049644045.1 Phycisphaerae bacterium | reverse complement strand
GCTCAATGCCCTGCTCTTCGAGTTGCCGCACGTGCTCGGGATTGTCGCGGTCAGCCAGGATCGCGGCGTGTATCTTCGGGTGCAGCGTCTTTACCCGGCCATCCATCATCTCCGGGAATCCCGTGATCTCTTCCACCAGTGCCACTGAGATGCCGTTATCTTTAAGCAGCGCGGCCGTGCCGCCGGTGGAGATGACCTTGATGCCGAATTCGTCGACGAGCGAGCGGGTGAAATCGACGATACCGGTCTTGTCGTAGACGCTGATCAGCGCCCGTTTGATCTTTCTATCAGACATGGGAGTATTGTAGCCGGGTTGCCGAACTGTGTCTTGACCGACTGGAAAGTCGGTCCCGCAGGTTTGCCGGACCGTCTCAGGGCCTGATGTCTTGCCGGCTGCGCAGCGGATCGTTCGCCGTCAGGTCAGCCTCGTTGACTGCGGCACCTCTTTGAGCACGCCGCACCGTCTCCACGTCATCCGGCGGCGGTCGATTGAGTTGCGCGCGCGCGGCGGTCACCTGCTGTCGTCGCAGATAGGGGACGCTGTCGAGTCGAGCACAGAGGATGCGCCCCTGCGGCCCGAGCAGGTAGACTGCATCGTTGCGCGCATTCGGCACGGTTTTTCCGACGGCCTGCGCGTCGATGGTGTACTGGACTTCGCCGCTGTCGTGGTCCACCACTAACAGACGGCGATCGTGGGTGAAGACAACGTCACCGCTTCGGCTGTGCGCGACAAACTCGCAGCCGTTGGGGCTCCGCCATTTCTCCCGGCCGGTGTCGGCGTCGATGGCGCTGATTCCATGGCCGACACCGTATTGATAAACAGTATGAGCGGTGACAACCGGACCTCCGGCAAGCGGTCGGGGCAACCGTGCTCGCCACATCACCATGCCGCTGGTGGGGTGAAGCTTGTACAACGATCGGTCCATGCTGGCCACATAGACGCCGCTCTCGTCGACGACGGGATCGCCCATGATGGGGCCGTCCGTTCGATAGGCCCAGTTCAGGGTCTTGTCCGCCGCACGGCAGGAGTACACCGTGCCGCTCTGCGACGCGAACAAGAGCATGTTGTGATCGTATAGCACGGGGGTCGCGGTAACCGGTCCACCGGCCAGGACCTCCCATCGCTTAAACGGTTCCATTGCGAATGCGTAGTCGAGCTTGAGCGAATAAAAACGCCCATCCGCACTACCCATGAACAGCTTGTCGTCGTACGCAACTACCGCGCTGCCGGCCGCGAATCCCGGCGTGAAGCTCTGTGCCAGGTCCCCCGAGAACCGATCGAAGATGAAAACTTTGGTGGGTGTGGGGATCACCACATGGCCGGCACCGTTAACCGTGCGAATGTGCCTGGGGGGGCAGACCCGATAGTCCGGCTCTGTAAGCTTCGCCGCCCATCGGATCAGCCCGACATCCGCTTTCAGTGCGAACACGCTGCCGTTATCGGTGATCACGTACAGCGCCTCGTCGACCAGATGCCCCTCCAACAGCGAGTCGCCCCGCGCGATCGGAAGGCGGGCCTGCCAGTATCGGTACATGCCGGCTGCCTGAAGCCGGGCATCGTCGATCAGGGGTGAGTCAGCAGCCGGAGCGACTCCCGACAAAGCTGCAACACCAGTCAAAAACAGAAGCGTCAAACTCGATAGCATAAAACGTGACTCCTTGGCTACGATACCGGGTCACATTTGAAGGGAAACGGTGCCGGCCGTCAAGCGATTGGCCGGAATGGGCGGCCTGCTCGGGTGCGGCCATTCTCTGTGGCACATGCGAATAATTCGTGTCGCTCTGTAGCGGCCGGCGTCCCCGCCGGCCGTCGTACGCAATAACACTTGCCTGGGAGCAGAAAACGGCCTGCGAGGACGCAGGCCGCTACGATCTCAGTAGGACGACAGAATGACACGATGCCACAAAATATGGTCACACCCGGCCTGCTCTCACGCGAAGCGCCTCACCAGCGCGGGGACATCACCTTGCCGTGTCGGCGGAATCGTCGGCAGAGAGTGTGCGGTCGTGCTCAGCCTCCCAGCCTTGCATCTGGTCGATCATGGCCAAGTGGCTCGCGATCGTGGCCTTCATCTGGGATGATACAGGCACCGTCTCGAACACATGGGGGCGGTCTTCCGCCCGGGCTCGCAGGTCCCGCGCGAAATCCTCCCAGCTACCCTCATAGAGCGTGTCGCGGATGCGAAGGAGCATGCGATGCTCATCGGTGAGGGGAAAACCATCGCCAGCATGTGTCTCGGTAGAACCCATTGCAATCCCCAATCGGCCATATTGTACGCTTGGAAGGAACCGGATGCGAAGACCTCGTTGTTTCGGACGTTCGAATATGAATGACCTTACTCGCATTCCGTATGCACAGCCCGTTCGGGCCGCGGTGACGCGGGTTCCAACGGAGGAACCACCGGCCGGCGTGACAACCGTAAACCCTGCGCAGGGCGTCCTCGTACGCCGCCGGACGGATGAGTACGCCGTGGCCTCGGCGATCTGTGGTTTCACAGCCATCGTCCCGCTGGTGTCCCAGGTTATCGGCCTGGCGCTGGGGCTGCTGAGCCTGTCGCGAATCCGCCGGGCCCGACGCGCAGGGATCGAGCTTGCGGGGGCGAAGTGGGCGGCCGTCGGCATATTCAGTAGTGCCTTTGCACTGATGTGCTGGATCGGGATCTTCATCGGGATGACGCTGCTCACCTCGTCATTCTCGCACTCAGCCGAATCGCTGAGCGGGCTCCTGCCACCGACTCCTCGATAATCTAGCCTGACTTTCCTAGTTGTGGACGGGTTTATCGCCTAACTACTGCAATAATAATAGGTTGCGAAGGGCGAGGTGTATTATACGGGCGTCGGAGCGAAGCGGCCCAGGGCGAGGGCGTCGAAGATTTCACGCTGAACCACTGCACGTTGATTCGTTTCAAGCGCTTGCTGTTTGCCCTGTCGCTTCGTATTATTTCTAGAGTTGGGTAGGAATCGCCACGAAAAGAAATGTGCTCAGTTGTGTTTGGATTCCGTAAGGCGACGACATCATGAACTCGTACGAATTCACAGACCCGAAGATCGCTCATTGGTACCAAAAGATCGGTGCTGACGTTCGGCCACCGATTGAGATTCGACTCGACGAGGAGCGTTTTCAGGCTTTTTCGAAATGGGCGAGAAAGGAGCATCCGCAACTGTTCGATCGAATGGTTGTTGGGAAACAACAGTTCCAGATGCTCAAGACACTAGAATACCCGGGCAAGCCGAACGCGGATGCTGTGACATATACGATGACCGAACGTGGTCCGATTATTGTTGTCCCACGAAGGATTAGCGAGATCGATCTCGAGCCCGATCTTCCCGAAATCAACGCGGTGTTTGTTGACTGCATGAAGCATTTCTTGAAAGAGTTTCCGGGGCGCCGCGTGATCAGGGTCGGAAAGATAAACGAATATATCTTCGACTGCGGGGACACCAAGTCGTTGGAGCTTGTTGCGAAGCGTTTCTCACGAATCGAGGTTCCCGATGACGGTGAGATCCACATCCGGTTCAACCTGCCGGACGATCGTCACAACCGCATTTTCATGATTCAACATGTGGAGCAGAAGAAGGTCCAGCCTGGGCAACCCATGGAACACATGGGCTTTGGGGTGAAGGTCGTTGTCGACGTTAACAACCGTGATGTAACGAAGGGGATGGCCGAGGCGGACTGGCTGACGGTCTTGAATACGGCTGACATCTATAACCGTAAGGACGTCTTCAACGTCCTGAATTGCAGGACGGAGGAGGAATCTGATGGTGGTTGACACATTGACCCTCTCTTCAGGCTGGCTAACGTCGTCGCTCGACACACCCACGCGGATCATATCCACTTGGCCCGATCCCGCCGAGCGTCGACCCACGGCCACGGTTGGCGGTGACTATGCGCTGTCGTCAGTTCCCGATGATGCAGACGAAGAGGTCCGCTGGTGGGCGGAGCTTGCC
>JBARRC010000067.1:0-2100 GCA_049644045.1 Phycisphaerae bacterium | reverse complement strand
GCGCAGTGTTGTGCGCTGCCAGCGCCGCTGTAGAAATGCCATCGTCTCCCCTCACGCGCGTCCCGCTGACTATTTCCGACGGCGACCCGGCGCGCAATCGTCGTTCTCAAGCCCCGTTAGCGTACAGGAGGCTGCCACTAGCCCACGGAGCAATGCCTATTCTACCAAGACCCCATGACGACCCACAGAGCTTGTCTCGCCAGGGGGCATTCCTAGAACATCGAAAGCTCATGGCGAACCTCGGGTTCGCCAGCACGTGTTTGGCCCCAACTATTCCACGCGTGCCTCACGGGAATGTCATCCGTTCTTCTTGCAGTCGGAAACTTGGTTATTATAGGAACATGAACTGACCCCGGAGGTCGTTCGGGAGCCTGCCGACCAATGGTGTCGAGGCGCTGGGAACCTGACCGCCGCCCCGTGAGACACCTCCCACGTCTCGGGGAAGCAGCGCCCCGCCTCGCAAAACGCGCCGGGGCAGGCTATCGCCAGCAAAATGGCTCGCTGATGAAGTCAAGATGGTCAGGCTGGCAGTCGTTACTCCCTCGCGCGCTGCATGCCGAAGATAAGCCGCGGAGGCGGTACGATCTCGACAATCGACTCTGCCGGCTCCGGAATGCTGTACACCTGCTCACCCCGGCGACACTCCCTTACGCCGCCTTCTGGAATTCACGATCCCCTTCTGCCGCATGGTCGTATGGCGGGCTGTCCACGAGGGCAGGGTTCGCCTGCAGGACAGGAGGGCCACCCGATGGCGTTTCGGTTGACTCCGGAAGATCTGGAGGTGCTGGCTACGATCGCGGAATACCGGATACTGGGGGTTCGGTAAATTACGACCCTTCATCAGCGGAGTCCGGTGGCCTTTCGACGCCGGTTGCGTCGCATGGAGGACGAAGGTCTGATCCGGATCGCCACGCGAGGATACCAGCGAGCCCGCGGTCGGCCAGAGGGCCTCGTCTCTCTCCGCGAGAAGGGCGCTGGCTTACTCAAGGGCAACCGTCTGATCGACGCTGACGTGCCGACCGATCGCATCACGGCTGACAAGATCCGTTGCCTGGAGCACCACCTGCTCATCAACCAGTTCCGGGTCCAACTGATGCAGGTAAGTCGCGTTGTCCCTTCCCTGTCTGTCCGCTTCCTCTCGACTGCGTCTCCCAAGCTGTACCGATCCTCCAACGACCGTCCGTTAATCCACGAACGATTCCGGCTGCGGGAGGATTCGGATGAGCGCGTTGAGTTCACTCCAGATGGCGTCTTTGCGATCACGCACATTGAAATCAGCAGAACAGTGCTGTTTTTTCTCGAAGTGGACATGGGTACTGAAACCGTAGCCAGCCCACAACCCTGCAGCACCGATGGGCAACAGAAGGTTGTCGCCTACAAGGCCTTCTTCCGGAGTGAACGCTACAGGCGATACGAGCAAATGTGGAACTGTCGGCTCATTGGCTTTCGGCTCCTCTTTCTAACATGCAACACAAGCCGGATGGCCACGCTCTGTCGCCTGATCTGCGAGATGCGGCCCTCAGACTTCATCTGGCTGACCGATCAACAAAGTCTAACGTCGCAGGGCATTTGGGCCCCTATCTGGGCGCTGGGAGGCCTGTTCGGCGCTCCACGCAAGTCCATCCTCGGAAGCTGTGCGCCGACGGCCGTGCCGTTACCAGCCGAGGTGACGTGACCCGGCAGCGCCGAGTTTCCCTGCGCGAGAACCTACGCACACTCTGCTCGCGCTCACTGATCGAAGAGCGTAAGGTCCGAGTGTGGGATCTTGTGCACAAATCGAACACGCAGGTTCTTGTCGTTGAACGCGCCCCTGCGTCGATCGGTGGGCGGATCAACAGGTTCCAGACGACCCGCTTGCTCAAGGGTTCTCAGCGCCCGCTTATAGTTGCAGGCTGGCGTGTTGACGAGAACGAACTCCTCGACTTGACCCGCCGTGAGCGTCTGACCGTTGCCGTTGAGATAGCGGATCGGACGTTCCCGCCCGTTGGTCAGCGCATCGTACAGTGGGCCCGGCAGGCTGCGCCGCGGATCGTCCGGCCAGGCCGGAAGGTAGGAGTGGAGAGCCTCCACGTCGGCCAACGTCACATCTGACCAACCACC
>JBARRC010000066.1:0-18859 GCA_049644045.1 Phycisphaerae bacterium | reverse complement strand
GGCAAGCTCCGCCGCGCTTTGCGGCTCCGCGTGCCCATGCCACCCCGCCCAGAGCACGAGACTCGGTGACCGAAAACGGCGCTAACTCGCCGGTCAATGCAGCTTTTGTATTCGTGAGAACACACCTTGGCACGACGTGACGGCAGACGAACTTCCGAACTCCGCCCGGTTGAGATGACCCGGGGTTACACCGAGAACGCGCCGGGTTCCGTCCTGATTCGAATGGGTAAGACGCTGGTGCTGTGCACGGCGTCCTGGCAGCCGGGTGTGCCGCGTTGGAAAGAGGGGAAAGGCAGCGGATGGGTGACGGCGGAGTATGACATGCTGCCAGGATCGACCTCCGAGCGCCGTCACCGCAACCGAACGAGGATCGACGGCCGAACCCAGGAGATTCAGCGGCTGATCGGGCGGTCGCTTCGCTCGGTCACGGATCTTGAGCTCCTTGGCGAGCACTCGATCCTCATTGATTGTGACGTGCTTCAGGCTGATGGTGGGACGCGCACCGCAAGCATTACCGGCGCCTACGTGGCACTTTGCGATGCGGTGCGCGCAGCCCGTCGCAACAAATGGATCGCCGAGTCACCGGTCCGTGAGCCGGTAGCGGCCGTGAGTGTCGGTAAGGTGGACGGTCGCATGCTGCTCGACCTGGACTATGAGGAGGATGCTGCGGCCAGCGTCGACATGAACGTGGTCATGACCGGTTCGGGGCGTTTCGTCGAGGTTCAGGGCACCGGCGAGGAAGCTACCTTTACCCGCATGGAACTCGACAAGCTGCTGCGTCTGGCGTCGCGCGGGATCAAACAGCTTGTCGACGTGCAAGAAAAGGCTTTGCGTAAGCGGCTGCGATGAGGAATCGTTCGTCCGTTATTACGGTGGGTGGATCCCGGCGGATCATATGGGCGGTGTGTATTGTCGGGTTGATGACGCTCTGTGGCTGTGTCACGGGGCGGAGCGGGGGGTCGGGTGCGTTCTTCGGGCGGGAAGGTGCACCGTGGGCGATCCTGTGCTCGGAGCTTCCAGGACCCAACCGGATGCAGCACATCGAGCAGTTCGCGGAAACGTTAAAACGCACGCCGGGTATCCGACCCGATGACGTTTTCGTGATGGATGAACCAGACGGGTTCGCGCGCCTGTACTACGGTACTTACTATCGCCGCACGGATCCGAAGACCGGCAAACGCCCGATTCCCAAGCCGATGCGCCAGGACTTGGATTTCCTCAAAGGGCTCGGTGACGCTTCGGGGCGGCCCTACTTTCTACGCGCGATCCCGGTGAGGATGCCGACACCCGACGTCGGGAATCCCGACTGGGCTTTGTCGACTGTGCCGGCCAGTTACTCACTTCAAGTCGCCGTCTTTGAACCAACCGATGACTTTGGGGAATACAAGCAGGCCGCCGCGGAGTTCTGCGCGCTGCTCCGAAAGAAGGGTTATGAAGCCTACTATCACCACGGCAATGCCTGTAGCGTTGTGACGGTTGGGGCGTTCGGGCCCGACGCGGTCATCACCAAGACGGACGGGCGGACCTATTACGGTACGGAGGTGCTTGCCCTTCAGCGCAACGAGTTGCTGAAATACAACCTGCTGAACGGATCGGTGTACAAAATTCGCAACACGAACGGCGATTTCATACCGGTGCCTTCACGGCTGGTCAAAATCCCGCGTGGTCTGGAGGATGAGTCGCGGTAATGCAAACGATTCTCATCGCCACGACCAACCGGGGTAAGCTGCGGGAAGTCCGGGCGATCTTGGATCACCTGCCGGTACACTTCACGACGCTGGCAAATTATCCCAACCTGCCCGAGCCGATCGAGGATGCCGTCACGTTTGAGGGCAACGCGAAACTCAAGGCCCTGCACTACGCACGGCTCACCGGGTGTTGGACGCTCGCCGATGACTCGGGGCTCGAGGTCGACGCGCTCGGTGGGGAGCCGGGAACACATTCAGCCCGGTACGCGGGTCCGGAGTGTGATGTCGCCGCCAATAACGCCAAGGTCATCAAGAAGCTCACTGGGATCCCACCGGAGCAGCGGACAGCCCGGTTCCGCTGTGCAATCGCACTGGCAAGCCCGGAGGAGGTGGTGGCCACGGCGACGGGCGCGGTGGAGGGGATGATCGTCGATGACGCGCGGGGCACCAACGGTTTCGGTTACGATCCGCATTTTTTTGTGCCTGAGTACGGTATGACGACGGCTGAAATGCCACCGGAGCAGAAGAATCGGATCAGCCATCGCGGAGAAGCGTTGCGGGCGATCCACCCGGCCATCGAGCGAATGCTGTCCGATTCCGATGCCTTTGCACCCGGTAGAGGATGAGGTATCCGGTAGCCTCCAGTGGGGGGTGCCCCATCCTTCGCCCCCGGCACCCATACGTCACCATACCAACGCCCGGGGCGAAGGGTGGGGGACGGATTGGGCGATGCGCGTGCCATGTACGTGCCGGTCCATCTCCCACCCTTCGCGCTGAGTGTCGCATGGTGGCGCACGCGTGCCGGAGGCAAAGGATAGGGCACACTATGCTGCTGACGGACGAGCCGCCGGATGAGGATTGACTTCGGATTCCCGTGGATTTCCAAGCGTGCAAAGTGCGCTCCGTCCGCCCGTTATAATCTTTGCTGTGTTTTCGCATGGCTGGCGCGCCCGGATCTGTCATAATTCATAATGGAAACTGGTCCTGATGCACTCGGAGCACAGTCATTTCAACATCTGTCGCTGATTCCAAACGCCGCCTCCCGTGGTGGATCAAGCTTCTGATCGGCCTTGCAGCATTCGTCTTGATTGCGGCGGGCACCCTGGAAGCCCTCGCCAGGGTAAGCGCCGCACGTTGGGAGCGCTATGCGGCCAAGCTGCGGGCCGCAGACGAGCCGCTCACCTTCGCGGAAATCGAACCACTGAGAACGAGGATCCCCGATGAACAAAACGGAGCCCGTGTAATCGAGCGCCTGCGAACGCACCTCGACGGGATCAGGAATGAACAGGTTGATGAGTCTGTGCTGGTGTTTGGATTCCATTACCCGGATTTCCTGCATGGAGTCCCGCGGAGTGCTATCGGGGCATCGCGACGCTTCCTGGCCGACCACCAGGAATTACTACACGACCTGTCTGCGTTCGAAAGACTAACCACTGGGCGTTTCAATGTCCCGGAGGTAGGCGACCCGTTCAAAACCCTCGGACCCTATCTCTCTCCGCTTCGTATAGCCGTTAGGCTCGAGCATTTGAACACCGCGATTATGCTAATCGATGGTGATATGGAAGAGGCTGGGGCGGCTGCGCGCCTGCAATTTCACATCAGCGCTGCTCTCGACGAACATCCGAGTCTGGTCGCCTACCTTGTGCAGATGTCGTGCGATTCGCTGGCCCGCAAGTCGCTCGAAGGTATCCTGTGTGTTGGTGAACTTGAGGATCCGGCGCTCATCCAGCTTGCACGGACAATCGATACCCGCCTATCGGCAACCACAATGAAATGGGCGCTCCTCGGCTACCGAGCCTACTTCCAGCAGTGTTGCGATCAGGTCGCATCCGGAGAGCTTTCGATCGCCATGCTCAAGGCTAGCAAGGAAGCGGGGAGCCGCGTAGCACGCGGCGACTGGGTTTCCCCACAAGACTTCAGCCGTGCATCCCGTCGTGGGTTCGACTGGATTCCGGACGTGCTCATCAACGACAGTAAGATCCTCGGAGTGGCGTTGTTGACGGAACTGGTATGCACGGGCGACGACGGGCCGACCCTGCTCGCGACTGCGAAACGGATTGACGATGAAGTCGCCCGACTACCGCGAAGTCAGGGTGCTGTCAAACTGTTGATGATGAACTGGAAACGCACTGCGCAACAGCACCTTCGAAGTTTGGGAGGACTGAAAGCCGCACGCTTGGCTGTGGCCGCCGAGCAATTCCGTTTGAAGGCCGGTCGACTACCCGAATCGCTCGACGAGCTGGTTCCCCAATACCTTGACGCCGTACCGACCGATCCGTTTGACGGTCAGCCGATGCGGTTTGCCGTTACCGAGAAGGGCATCGTGATCTACTCCGTCGGCGCGAACCTCGCCGACGACGGTGGAATTGTTGCGTGGCAGAAGACGAAACCGCATCATCCCGACGTTGGGTTCCGACTCTTCCAACCCCAGCACCGCGGGCTGCTGCTGACGGACGAAGCGCCGCCGGAGGAGGATTGATCCATGTACCACGAAGCAGCGCGCGGGCTTCAAGGTCGCGGCGGGCGCGTGACACTTTCGGCGGATTGTTTTCCAGCCCCGGAGGGGCGACAGATGATAGCCAGGGGCGCAAGCCCCTGGAAGCTGTGCTCCTCCTTGATTCCAGCCCCGGAGGGGCGGCAGACAGATTCCGACACCACGGGCGTCTGTGCCGCCCCTGTGGGGCTTTCCGGTTACAGGCGGCCTCACATCCCAGGGCTCGCGCCCTGGGCTACTCTCTTCCGTCCCTCCGGGACTGTCTACGCGCCAAAACACGTCCACCGAAAGTGTCACGGACCCATACATCCGGGTGGCACAGGCATCCCATTGCAAACAATCCCAAACCGGCTATACTTCCCGATCTTGCTTGATTCGGGCTGCCCGGCCATGAGCGGTCGGAAGCCGGCCAGGAACCAGAGGTGATGTATGTCGCGTGTTTGCTACTTTACCGGAAAGAAGACCCGAGCGGGGCGTTCGATCGCACGGCGAGGAAAGGCCAAGTACCTTGGCGGCGTCGGACGCAAGACCACCGGGATCACCAAGCGCAAATTCAAGCCCAACATCCAGCGCGTCCGGGCTGTCGTCGACGGTAAGGTTTGCCGCATCAAGGTCTCAGCCAAGGCGATCCGGATGGGCCTGGTCGTAAAGCCACCGAAGCGCACTTGGAAAGGGCACCACACGCCCGAAGCAACGGCGCCCTCCCCGGTTACAGCCACCGCTTCCAGCGAGAAAGTGACCGCTACAACGAGCGAGTAATGCTGCGCCTGTGAGCGTTCAGTTGTCAGTTATCAGTTATCAGTTGTCAGACACCAGCTCAGTTCGTTGGACCAAGAATCCTTTCTCAGTTCTCACACGGAGCCCAGTATGATTGCCGTCAATATAGAGACGATCCCGGGGTATGCCATTCGTGAGGTAAAGGGGCTCGTGCAGGGCAACACCATCCGTGCGAAGCACCTCGGACGGGATTTCGCAGCCGGCCTGAAGAACCTTGTCGGGGGCGAGCTGACCGGTTACACCGAGCTGCTCGTCGAAGCGCGCCGCCAGGCGCTTGAACGGATGCTCGCGCAGGCGGAGCAGCTCGGCGCCAACGCCGTGGTCAACGTGCGTTTTACCACCAGCGCAATCGCGCAGGGCGCGGCCGAGCTGTACGCTTACGGCACGGCTGTGGTTGTAGAACCGGAGAAATAGGCGGATGGGCTTCCAGTTCTGGATTCAGGTCGCTCCAATCGTCGTCTTCTTGATTCTCGGCCTCAGCGTCGGGACGCTGGTGGAACGGGCGCACTTCAAGCGGCTTGAACGGCGAGAGAAGGCGCTTAGCGACATGCTGGTCACGGACACTCGATCACTGCCGGCGGGATGTTCGGCTCAGACCTTTGGGCTGGTCGTTGGCGAGGTCGTGGTAGCGTCGGACTACTTCAAGACCTTTGCAGCGGGGATTCGCAAGATTGTCGGGGGCGAGCTTCACACATTCGAATCGCTGATGGTCCGTGCCCGGCGCGAAGCGCTCGTGCGCATGCTTGAGTCAGCCAAACGCCTGGGCGCCAACAGCGTCATCAACGTTCGACTCGCCACCAGCAACATCGGCAGCATGCGCCGCAGGCGGGCGGCTGCCATGGTCGAGATGTATGCGTACGGCACCGCGATCCACCTGTCCGAGACTCCTCCGAGGTGATCCGTGTCCCGGCCCGAACATGACCCGTCGGTGCACTCGGAACCGCATCTCAAAGGGGAACCGTGCAGCCCTGACCTGTCCGAAGAGAAGGCGGCCCGGCAGTTGGCACGAGAGCGGGCGGGCGTCGATCCGAACCAGGAGCGCGCCAAACACTCAGTTTTCGACGAACCGGCTGTGTTGCCCAATCGCCCGTCTGTTCTTATCGAAAGCGATTGGAGCTGTCGCAACTGCGGGTATAACCTTCGGGGCCTGATGACAGGGCACCCCTGCCCGGAGTGCGGGCGGATCGAACGGTACGAACCGCCGCGCCACGGAGAGCAAACCTACGCCCAGTGGCTCGCGGAGCACGAGGATCGTCTGTCATCGCGGAAGTCCTGGCTGATCGCGGCCCTGGTGCCCGTGCTGGGAATCCCCCTCGCGCTTTTCTCCGCGTTCATGACGGTTGAGTATGCCGCGGCGCTGAACTTCGTGGTGATCGGGCCGGTCATGGCAGAGGTGCTCAAGGTCGCCATCGCTTTGACGGTCATCGAGCGACGCAGCTTCCTGATCCGGCGCATCGGACAGATCTACCTGATGACACTTGGGACGGCACTGGTATTCGCCGTCGCTCAGAACATGGTGTATTTGCTGGTCTACTTCAAGAACTCACCACCCGAGCTGGTGGCCTATCGCTGGACGGCGTGCGTCATCCTGCACTGCCTGTGCACGTGGATCGCCACGCGCGGCCTCGTGCCGGCATGGGAGCGAGCGCAACACGAGCACCGCCTCCCGACGTTCACCCTCGTCTACCCGACAATCACGGCGGCGATCCTGCTCCACGCAGCCTACAACGCATGCGTGTTCGTTCGGGGATATTTGGGCTACGGCTTCTGACGCCAACCGTGCTGAGACGAGAATCCTTTTCCGTAACATTGCAGGATGAGAATCCTGCGAACAGTCCGTGCGAGATAGGAATCTCGCATGAGCGAGATGGGCTTTCCAGCCTGTCATGCTGTGCCGAGAATCCTTTCTTGGCCCCTGCCCGGAAATGACCGACTGGAAAGTCGGTCCCACATACAAATATGCTGGGCCGAGAATCCCTTCTCGGCCCCTGCGGGAGGACCGAGAAGGGATTCTCGGTCCGGCGGTCCCCTCGCTTGCGCTCCGGGCTCTGAAACGCGGTAGGGTTTCCTGTCCACACCCTGTCGAGCTGCGTAATTCTCGTGGGCGCGGTCCAGCCAAATGTCCGATACATAGCGCAACGCATGGAGGCGTAAGGGTGAACAATATCCGAGGAGCATGTAGGCGCGCTTGGACATTGGCCGCAATCGCAGCCGCAATCGCATCCGGCGCCGTCACCGTCGGTGAACCGCCGGCGCTTGACCTTGCCTTCATCCCCGCCGAGGACGCTCAGCCGGGCGGACCGGATTACGACTTTCGCATCAGTCGCTTCGAGGTTCGCAACGATCAGTACGTCGCTTTTCTCAACGATGCGATGGCCAACCTCGACAACGAGCGCGGCCAATTCATGTATTTCGATATCGACAGCGGCGAGGTGTACATCCACGCGGCTGCTCAAGGAGCCATCGGCACGAACGGCTCGGGTACGTTTCTGTTCAGCGCGGCGGCCAACCCATACGTGTCGTACAACCAGGACAACGCAGAGTACGAGGTTTCACTCGAAGGCGAAGACCATCCCGTTACAGGTATGACGTGGTACGGGGCCGTTAAGTTCTGCAACTGGCTGACGATCGACACGGGCCTGGGGCTTGATGAGCGAGCCTACACGGAGGCGCCGGCCAATGACCTCGACGGCTGGCACCCGGTCACGATCACCACGCAGAACTGGGCGGCGCGCGATCTGAACGACGAGGAACGCGACGAGCTGTTGACCAGGTGGGGTTACCGTCTCCCAATGGACGGCGGCGACGGCGGCGGCGATCCGGGCCCGTACAACGAGTGGTACAAGGCCGCTGCCTGGGACGGTGCCATGAGCGTCAATCACGACTATGGCTTCGGTCGTGACAACATCGACGATCCCGATGCCAACTTTCGTTGCAGTCACGACCCGTTCGAGGATCCGTTGGAGTGCATCGAGGGCGGCACCACACCGGTCGGCTTCTATGACGGGATCAATCTGTTGGGCGACGATGTCACCCCAACGGCTGACACCGACAACGCGTACGGTTTGTACGACATGTCGGGCAACGTGTGGGAATGGATGCAGGACCAGTCGTTCGATCAGGCCGATCGCCGTAACCGCGGGGGTTCGTTCCGCAGCAGCAGCAGCTCCCTGCAAGTAGCCATCGGGGCCGAGCGCACCGCGGATTCAGCCAACGATTCAACCGGCTTTCGGGTTGTGCAAAGCGTCGTCAGCGATTTACTGGTAACGCCGGATACCGAACTGATTAACACCGGTCCTTGGGGCGGGCCCTACGACGGTGAGCTTCCGACCGCCATCACCTATCGCGTGGCGAACGTCACCGAGCACGATGTGCAATTCACCGTGTTGAAGGATGCCGACTGGGTGGCGGTTGACTATGACGCGCCGCCGGGTGACCTGCTTGCCGCCAACGGGTTTGTCGATGTAACGGTTTCGCTCGCCCCACAGTGCGCGCACGGCCTGCACGCCGGCCTGAACGCCGCGGCGGTGACCTTCTTGAATTTGGATGACGGCACGCGAATCGAGCGGGGCGTCCGGCTCACCGTCATCGAACCGCTTGCGCTCACGCCAGCGGAGCCTTTTGAAGCCTCCGTGCTGTTCGGTGAGTCGCCGCCGACCAGGACCTATACGCTGACCAGTGAGTCTGAATCGTCGGTCAACTGGTCGTCCAGTTGGGTCGACACCACCGATCCACCGGCCAGCGCTGACTGGGTTACATTGAACGGCGATCCGAGCGGGGCGGCGGGCACCGTTGAGCCTGAGGGGACCGCCGAGATCGATGTGGGACTGGACACCGCCGGTCTGCCGGTGGGGACGTACACCGCGCTCGTCACGTTCATCGACGAGTGCACCGGCACGGAGTTTGAGCGATCAGTGGCGCTGGGCATTGAGGCACCATTCGCGGTGACTCCCGTCGATGGCGTTGTTTCGACTGGCGTGAAGGGCGGGCCGTTTGATCCGCCGTCACACGTGTTCACTGTTGAGAATCTGACGGATGATCCTGTTGACTGGCGCGTGACACTCGAACCGGTGGCGCCTGAAACCGATGTAGAGTGGCTCGAAGTGGACCTTCCGGATGGGACCTTGAGCACACTCGGTGAAGAAGCCGAGGTAACTGCTACGCTTACGCCGGCGGCGAATGCCAAAGATGTCGGGCAATACTCCATCAAACTCAGATTCGAGCAGGTAGTCGAACAGGAACCGACGGGTTTTAACATCGAGCGCGTGGTGACACTGGATGTCACCGAGCTTGCCGTGGAGCCGGAGGGCGACATTGCCTTCCGCGGCCTTCTCGGCGGGCCGTTCGAACCCTTGTCGCATGTGTATACACTCCACAACCCGGGTGTTACGGAGATGGAGTGGACGGCGATGTTTACGGAAGACTCGCCGTCCGGTCGGGATTGGCTGGAGCTTTCCGAAACGCAGGGTGTGATTCTCAACCCCGATGGCGCGGCTGACATCGTCGTGACCCTCTCGCCCGAGGCCGCACTGTTGGATAGCGGCGATTACACCGGCGAGATCACCTTCACCAGCGTGGTCACCGGCGCGACGACGACGCGACACGTCACCCTGATCGTCGGGACGGAGGGCTTCGCGCTCACGATGGTCGACGTTCCCCCTGAGCACGTCCAGCCCGGCGGCCCGGACTATCTCTATCGCATCGGCAAGTTCGAGGTGACCAACGCCGAGTTCGTCCGCTTTCTCAACGATGCCAGGGACAACCCGGACAACGGCCGCGGCGAATTCATGGTGCACGACACCGAGGCGGGCATCGTTCGCTTGACGGGTGACGCGACAGTGCTCTTTGATGCGACCGCGGGCGGCGCGATCACCTTCATCGACGATCGGTACGTTGTCCTCGATGGAGAGGACAACCAGCTTCCCGTCGTCGGCGTCAGTTGGTACGGAGCCCTGAAGTTCTGCAACTGGATGACGCTGATCCAAGGCATGGACAGTCCCGACCAGCGCGCGTACCACGAAGGGCCGTCTGCGGACGACTGGTACCCGATTGCCCAGCCGCCGGCGCTGCTGGCACTCCGGGGTTTTCGTCTGCCCATGGATGACCAAGCTGCGACCGCGAGTTCTCATAACGAATGGTACAAAGCCGCCGCGTGGATCAACGATCCGGGCATCAATGCCCTCTACGGCTTTGGCCGGGATACGCTGACGGACGCCGACGCGAACTTTCGCGAAAGCGGGGACCCGTTCGAGCCGGGCCCGTCGCCGGTGGGGTTCTTCGATGGTGTCAACGAACTTGCTGACGGCGGCGATCGAACCAACGACACGGCCAATGCCTACAGCCTATATGACATCACGGGTAATGTGGCTGAATGGGTCCAAGACACCGGCGACACTTCGATCGAGCGGGGCCTGCGAGGCGGTCACTTTGACAAACCGGCCGGCTCACCATTCTTGCGAAACGACGCCCGTGGCTCGGTCCCGGCGGATTCGACGTTCGCGTTCGTCGGTTTTCGCGTGGTCCAGGTGATCGAACCGGCGGAACTGGATGTGACGCGGGATGCAACCCGTGCGGATGGGCTCGTGGGCGGACCCTATAGCAGAGACACGTTCACGCTCGAAATCACGAACCCCGGAGAGCAAACCGTCGACGACATCACAATCTCAGTCAACGTCGATTGGCTCGAGGTCGAGGCACCCAAACAGGTTCCACCGGAAAGTACTGTTGCCGTTCCGCTGCACATAACTGACGGTACGATCACGGCTGGGATTTCCCCGGCACCGCCGGGTGACTTCGTTTTGGTCCCCGGTAGTGAGAGCCAGCCCGGCGGCCCGGACTACGATTATTGGATCAGCCGGACCGAAGTGACCAACGCCCAGTTCGCAACCTTCCTCAACAATGCCCTCGAAGACGTACGGAGCCAGTCGCCGGACATGCGCAGTCACCACATGTTTTTCGACCTCGACTCCGGCAGTGTTTACATCAATGATGTGGAAGCCGGCGAGGAAGGATTCGACGCGCCGTCCGACACGCTGACGACACTGTTGTACGATGCTTCGGTCGGCCGGACTCATCTCATCGACGATGAATTCGCAGTCGAGCAAGGGTTCGACAATCACCCCGTCGTCGGTGTGACCTGGTTCGGCGCGATCAAATACTGCAACTGGTTGACCGTCAAGGAGGGTATTCCCGCAGCGCTAAGGGCTTACAACGAGGCGCCGAGCCCGAACCTCAACGGGTGGCATCCGGTGGTTGTGGAGGATGAGAACTGGGCGAGTGGCCCCATGAACGACGATGCACGGCGGTTTCTCATCGAGGACACGCTGGGTTATCGCCTACCGATGGACGACGGAGCCACGGGTGCGTCACTGTATAATGAGGGGTACAAGGCCGCCTCACGAAAGGGAACGGACGAATCGGGGAATCCCGTCTTCGGAGCATTATACGGCTTTGGCCGCGATGAACTGCTCACAGGCGACGATCCGCTCGCCGGCACCGATGCCAACTATCTCGAAAGCGGTGATACTGAGCAGGACGGAACAACCCCGGTCCGGTTCTTTAACGGCAGTCACACGCTCTTCCAGGCCCCAAGTGATTGCTTTCCACCCCTGCCTGGTCCGACCGTAACGCAGGATACCGACAACGGATACGGCCTGTACGACGCGTGCGGCAATGTGACGGAGTGGACGCAGGACTTCTTCGCTGGTGATTCTTCCCGGCGAGCGACGCGCGTGGGCAGTTGGCGTGACGCCTTCGACTCGGACCTGCTTACGACTTTGGGGCGGCGATCCCTGCCACCGGAAGTCGCCGACGATCATACCGGCTTTCGCGTCGTGCGCGGAACGGGGCATACCGCCACGGTCACGATCACCGATCATCTAGCCGGCGTTTCCTGCCAACAGCATCTCATTCTCGACCTGCGTGAGCCGCTGACCGTGGACCCGCTTACGGGTCTTGCGCAACAGGGCCGCTACGGTGACTTATTTGCGGAACTCGCGGGGCCATACATCCTGACAAACCATTCGGATGCCGAGATGGAATGGGAGGTCGGCGTCGATCAGGATTGGGTCGACGTCACAGAGCCGGTCGAGGGCGAGCTGACCGGCACGATCCGGAGTGACGAGCCATTGACAATCGACGTCGCAACGAACGGACTCGCCGATGCACTCGGGCCGGGCACGCACACGGCCGTCGTCACATTCCGCAATCTGACGACCGGCCAATCGCAAACGCGCGAGGTTGAGTTGACGATCGATCAACCGATTAACGTTACGCCCGATCACGACGATCCGCAGGAGTTTTCCGGTATGTGGGGCGGCCCGTTTGGGACGCCGCCCGATGTGCGGTCCTACGACCTGATAAGCGACGTGGACTTCGATCTCGAATACGGCGTTAGCGTTGATCAGCCATGGCTTTCCGTCGAACCGGAAGATCCCGTGGATCAACTGAGTGGAACGTTACCAGCAGCAGACCTCATCACCTTCGCCGTCAGCGTCAACAGCGCGGCCGACGCGCTTCCCGTGGGCGAACACGACGGCGCCGTACGGTTCGCCTTCATTGATCCCGCCAACGATAATCTTTCAGATACCGTCGAGCGGGCCGTGAAGCTGATCGTCCAGGAGCCCATAGTCATTGCCCAAGACGCGGATCCGTGGGTGGTCGGTCCGAACCCCGATCCGGATGCACTGCCGCCAGAAGTCTACACCCTCAGCAACGACATAAATCTCCCGATCGAGGTTCTCGTCGGCGTCGACGTGGATTGGGTGGATCTTGACGACACGGTGGTCGAGGTGCTGCCCGGCCCCGGCCAGGAGAGGGAAGTTGCCGCCTCTCTCAATGACCGTGTGCTGACACTCTTCGACGGTCAATACGTGGCCACGCTGACGTTCGAGGACACCGTCACGGGGATTCTCCAGTGCCGGACCATTGAGCTTACGATCGTGGAGGACCTCTCCGTCGCCCCCTTCGACGATTTCGTTACGGCAGGAATAGCCGGCGGGCCGATCGCACCACCGTTCAAGCTCTACAGGTTGACCAACGTCGCGCGCGACGGCGCCGGTCCTGTCGACTGGGAAGCGTTCGTGCAAGAGCAAGACCCGGTGGTCGATTGGATTCTGATCAACGGCGGCCCGACAGCCGGTGGCACGCTTGCGGATGGGGAGTCCACCCATGTCGTCATATCGATCGACACCGATCAGACCACGAACCTTGACGAGGGTACGCACGAGGCCGCAGTCACGTTCAGGGTCCTGCCGGACGGGGAGCCGGCGACGCGGACGGTATCGCTGGCACTCGTAGTTCCGCAGTTCACCGTCGCCGAATCGCTTGTGGCCGCAACCATCGAGCAGCCGGGCGGACCGACTTATTCGTACAACCTCGCCGCCTATCACACGACGAATGCCGAGTTCGTCGCCTTTCTCAACGACACCAGAGAGAACCTGAACAACGAACGTGGCCAGTACATGTTTTTTGATACGATTACCGGTGATGTCTATGTGAATCCATCGATGGTCGGCGAGTCTGGCGTCGATCCCGGCTCGCGCACGATCAAGATGTTCTCACCGGTTGCGTCCGGGCAGATCGAGTTCACGGGCGGCGCCTATCAGGTCTTGACCGCCCCGATCGACTATTCGCAACATCCCGTTACTGGGGTGAGCTGGTACGGCGCGTTGAAGTACTCCAATTGGCTGACGATCGATCAGGGCATGCTGCCGGGTGAGCGGTGCTATAGCGAAGACACCGACGCGAACCTTGCAGGCTGGCACCCGGTCACGATCAGCACAAGCGACTGGCTTACACGCGACTTGACGGACGATGAGCGACTAAGCCTTGTCACCAACTATCGCGGTTTCCGCCTCCCGATGGACCAGGGATACGACAACACCGACGTCACCACCGATCGGGCGGACGAGTACAACGAATGGTACAAGGCGGCGGCGTGGAACGAGACGCTTCGACGGAACATGACGTTTGGGTTCGGCCGCCAGACGCTCACCGGCGCGGACGCGAACTTTGTCGACAGCGGCGATCCATTGGATAACGGTACGACGCCCGTGGGCTATTTCGACGGCTCCGTCAGGGGCGGATCATTCTCCACCAACCCCAACGACAACGGCTTCGGCCTCTTTGACATGACCGGCAACGCGTATCAATGGATGCAGGGCCGGTTCAACACCCATTCCGAAAGCATCAGCTTCCGCACTCTGCGAGGGGGGAGCTGGAATGAGCCGGTCGGTTCGCTGAACCTTCGGACCGATGCACGTACCTACACGCTGCCGAGCCTGACGGACGCCCAAATCGGCTTTCGTGTCGTGCGGACCGTCGCGCCGCCCACGGGCGACTTCGATTTCGACGGGGATGTCGACGGAGACGATTACGCGGCAGCAACCGTCTGCCTAGTCGGACCTGATGCAGGTTCCATTCCCGGGTGCGGCGTGCTCGACCTCGATATGGATGGTGACATCGACCTGCGCGACTTCGCCACGTTCCAGATCCTCTTCACCGGTTCACCCTGATTACCCGTACGTCCGCACTGCCTCGAGGAAAGCGGCGATGTTCTCCCAAGGGATGTCCGGCTCGTCAATGTCGTAGGCCGGACACAAGACAAGCCCGGCTCGGCCGAGCGTTTCGACGCGATGCTTGACCTCCTGCCGGATCTCCTTCGGTGTAGCATAGCTGAACGTCGTTTGGCGGCCAACCGTGCCCCATAGCGCCAGGCCCGGGCCGTACGTTTGCTTCACCCTATGCGCATCCATGTACTCCGGCTGCAGCGGATTCAGTGCATTTACGCCGATCTCCACGAGATCACCGACAATGGGTTCCACGCTACCGTCGCTGTGGTAAAGTACACGCAGGTCCGGTCTAATAATCCGCGCCGCACGAATGATCTCAGCCATCCGCGGCTTGAAGAAGTGGCGCCACAAAGAGGGGCTGATGAACATTGTTCCTGCCATACCCACGTCATCATCCAGTGCCAACACATCGACGCCCGCAGTTGCCAAGGCCTGGGCGTTGCGTCGCGCGAGGTCGGTCAGGCGGTCAAGGAGATAGTCCACCCAATCCGGACGCCTGACCAAGTCGATCAGGAACGCCTCCAGACCGCGCAATCGCCACGCCGACTCGAATAGCTCTCCGCCGAGATGGGGCAGGTTGCCACCGACGGCCGAGCCGCGGGCATGCCACGCGGCCACCTCCTCACTCAGACGGTCTACGCTGAGAGCACCACTTGCGTCGGGGAACGGATAGGCACGGAGATCGTCCAGCGTACGAGCATTCGCCAAGGGGTTGCGCTGGTTGGGGGTCTCGGGATGGTAGTCCCACCTCCCATACGTGAGGACCTGCTCTGTCGTACCCAGACGGGTGTCGACCGGCAGATTGGCGACAGACTCCACCAGTGCCTGCTCCTCCGGCGATACGGGCGTCTGGATGAAGTGCACGTCTACCAGGTCATCCCGGTAGGCACCGCGGGGGGCCAGAGCTTTGAGGTCGACATGGTAGAAGCCAAGCGCGCAGGGAATCCGGTCAGGAGTACCGCCGTCCAGGGCGGTCAAAAGCCTCTCTCGACAGCCGGTCATGCCCTGTGTCCAGATGAAATCCCGGCCCCGCCGTCGCAGGCACCGGGTCCGCTGTCGATTCTAACGCATCGCTTGGATGCCGCGTAGTGGTCGTCACGGTTGCGGTGCTTGCGCCGGGTGCAGCGTGCTCGATCTCGATACGGATGGCGACATCGATCTGCGCGACTTCGCCGCGTTCCAGATCCTCATTTACCGGTTTACGTTAAACGAGCCGCAGGCTTTAGCGTGCGCGGATGTCTGCGTCTCAACACCGCGTCCATAAACGCCGGGCACAAGGCCCGGTGCTACGCTGCAATCGCGAGACCACTGACACTTTAGTTCGTTTGTGGCGATAACTCGGCCAATAATAACGGGCCTGGGAAGCAATTACGGGAGACCTCTCCACGTGGCAGCCGTTTGCCGGGAGTTTCGCAGACGTTACGCCGAACAACTCAGTTTTATCCCAGCTTCGATGCCGATTGGTATAGAATAAGCTGAGCGGTTATGGTAACATCGCGATATTAGGTCCTGGCATCGTTCGATTAGCTCGGCTATAACTTGAGTAAGCGTGTAAGTGCGTTCTTGGTTTAGGAGAGGGTAATCGTTATGAAGCGACTCCGCAGAAACGTCCTGGTATTGGCATCCATCGCTATGATCGGCTCGACATGGGCCCCGGCCCACGCCTCTGACTTTGACCTGCTCGGAATCCATTACGATACCGGCGAGCTTTACGGAATCTCAACGTCGGGTGCGACGCCGACCCTGATTGGCACGACCGGAATCCCGGGCTTTGGAAGCCTCGAGCTGGCACCGGACGGCACGTTGTACGGCTTCACAACGAGCACGGATGCCACGTTATACATCATCAATCCTGCTGACGGCAGCACCACCGAGGTGGGTCCCCTTAACGCGGCTTTCGTTTTTGACGGTTCGCTGGTCTTCTCGCCCGGGGGGACGGTATACGGCACGAATCACGACAGCTATCTGAATCCGGAGTTGTTCACGCTTGATATACTCACGGGCGAGGCCACCATCGTCGGCACGATCGGCGGCGGTGCGCACGACATCAACGCGATGGCCTGGCGGGACGACGGCATGCTCATCGGTCTCGATCGCGTCACCAACTCGCTTTTGGCGATCGACCCTTCAGATGCATCGAGTTCATTCATCGCCACGGTGGACCCAGTTGTGGGCGCGGTGGGCGGCATGGCCGTCCTGGGAGATACCGCGTACTTTACAACGAGTGGACCGGGCGGTCCCCTTGCAGGATCCAACGAGCTTTATTCGTTCGACCTCCTCTCCACCGGCAACCTCACACGGGTGGGCAGTCTTTCCCCGACAATTACCGGTACGGGCATCAGCGGGCTGGCCGTCCCGGAACCGGCTTCGCTGCTGCTTATGATTCTCGGCGGATTCGTGGTGCTGCGTCGCCACTTTTGATCCCGGCGGACTCCTTTTCCTGTTAAGAGCCTGTCCCAGTAGGTCTGGTTTTTGGGTGCCGCTGGCGGCTTGTCCGCCAGTGCACCGGCAGGCAAGCTACCCGTGACACTCTACTGAGATAGGCTCCAAGAAGGTGCACGAAACGGGTTGTGATTCCGTTTCGGTCGCGCGCGGCGGTCACGCCGCGGCCTGATGCCGGTGCGTTTCACCGTCGGGTTCGTCCGGTCAGTTGGCCGCATGACTTCGCCAAAGGTAGTAAACCGGCCGCGAACCGATCAGCCCACGGAACGTCTGCGCGAGTAGCTGCGGTGACTGCCGCTCGACACGGCATTCACCGCCGGCCGTAGTGGCTGCGTACCAGTCGTAAACGACACGAGAGACGATCTCGCGAACGCGGCGGCGACGGCAAACCTGCATGGGAAATTCCCGCGCGTTGGGGTCGACATCCATGGCCTGCAGGGCGTCGAGCGCGGCCTTGCGCTTCTTGGAGATGTCGTATTGTCCGATCCACGTCATGCCCGCCTTTTCGAACACCGGGTTGAACTCGCCCATGGCGGCCAGGCACTCGACGTATTCCGTGCCAACCTGTGGCAGTGTCCTTCGCACGAGATAATGCCCGAGCCCGCAGCCGCGAAGGTCCGGGTGGATCACCAAACGCCGCAGGATTCGCAACGATCGATTCAGCCGTTGCGGGTTACGTGAGAAGCATCCCTTCGTGGCCTGGTTACGTAGCGAAAGCTCCAGGGGCGGGTGGGAGTAGACGACGATCCCGACCGGCTCACCACCACTGCCACTGCCGTCGCGCATCACGAACACCTTGTCGACAAACCCGAGTTCATCCGTGGCCCGGTAGTGCATCGAAGCGAACGCTTCGTAGTCTCGCTTCGAGCCTCGCTCGATCTTCAAACGCCGCCGAAGGCTGATCGGCCTGGCAGGACGGACCTGACGCTCTTCGACGTCACATCGGCCGCCGCCCTTAAGCCACGCGATCGTGTGCGGTTGAAGGTCTGGGATGATGTCTTCATTGCTCGACGCAACCACCACCGAAAGCTTCCGCCTCGCGACGATCCTGCGGAGACTGTAGCTGATCGCTTTGGCTGCACGTCGATGGAGCGTCGAGCAGAACTCATCGCACAGCAGCGGGGCGGCGGCGCCGGAGCGGCTGTGTACCGCGATCGCACGGGCCAGGCGTGCTCGAAACCTCTCCCCCTCGGACAGCGCACCGAAGGGCCGGACCCAAAGATGCGCCTCCCCCAGACCGCACCCCGTCAGGATGGACAGCGCTTCCGAGAGTGAAGCCCATGGCGCTACGCGGTCGATGATGGCCGCCTCCGGCGGAAAGCTGACACGCTGGACCACGCAGCCGCCGGCGAACTGCCTCTCGATTTGTGCCAGTGCGCTGGTCTTGCCGCTCCCCGACGGCCCCATCAGCAGAACGAGGCGGCCGGGTCCAAGCGGAATCCTCGTGCGCTCGACAATGGTCAACGGCGACCCAAACAGCGGAATTCCGAACTGGATGCCGATAGCCGCTGTTCGTGTCGATGGGCGTCCCACCCGCTGTTCCCGCACGCATCCTACGTCGACCTGTGTTGGATCACCGCTTGGACTCGGACCCGACCCCCGACGATCACTCACCCCCTCGTCCCCCACTGTAATTGCTTTATCCCCAAGACCATTCGCGGGCAGCCGGATCACGAACCGTCAGACGCCGACCGCACCGTCACCCCTAACATATACCTAACTATACATCCAAAATATTGCTTGTCAATACCCTGAGCGATTTTTTTGGAGCAGGGAAAAAAGGTGTCACCCATTAGCCGTCGTCCTGTCAAGGGGTAGTGCTCCGCCACACCTGAATTGATGGGTGGCATGCCCAAGCCCGTCGAAGACGGGCGCCGGCATGTTGG
>JBARRC010000065.1:0-15036 GCA_049644045.1 Phycisphaerae bacterium | reverse complement strand
GTCTTATATAGAGAGATCTGACCGTGGAGCGAACACTGGTCATTCTAAAACCGGATGCGATTCAACGTCGCCTCGTCGGACGGATCATTCAGCGATTCGAAGACAAGGGGCTTGTCGTCGTAGGGATGAAGCTCGTGCAAGTCTCGCGTGGCCTGGCGGAGCGGCTCTACGCCCCCCACAAGGGCAAACCCTTTTACCCCGGCCTGATCGATTACATCACCCGCGGGCCGGTGATCGTGATGGTGTTGCAAGGCAAGCGCTGCATCGAAATCGTTCGGGGGCTTATGGGCAAGACATTCGGCTACGAGGCCGCCCCGGGCACGATCCGAGGTGACTTCGGCGCAAGCCGGACCTACAATCTGGTCCACGGAAGCGATTCGCCGGAAACAGCCGAGACGGAGATTGCGATTTACTTCACCCGCGAGGAACTGCTGAATTACACGCCGGCCGGTAGCGAGTGGGTTTATAGGCCTGACGAAGCATGACCAGAATAGCGAATAGCGAATGGCGAATAGCGAATGCTGAATTCTGAATTCGCTATTCTGAATTTGCTATTCATATGACGCGGAGACGCTATTGATGAAGGTACAGTCAATCGAAGCGCATGAGCAGAATAACGTCGAAATGGAAGGTGCGACGGGTACGAAAATGCGCATGCTCATCGGGCCGGACGAGAAGGCGCCGAACTTCCACATGCGCCACTTCGAGGTTGCTCCGGGTGGCCACACGCCGCGTCACAGCCACGACTATGAGCACGAGGTTCTGATCCTAAGCGGCAGCGGCCTCGCCAGATCCGAACAAGGCGACCATCCCTTCAAAGACGGCGATGTCATCTTCGTGCCGCCTAATGAGAAGCATCAGTTCGTCAACAGTGGAGACGAACCTCTGCAATTCATTTGCCTGATCCCTGCACCGCATCCCTTGCGGGTGACGTGATCCGGCACGGCTACGACCGCCGCCGCGCAAGCAACAGCGCACCAAAGACCGTGAGCGACAGCACCGTCGGCTCGGGAACGACCTCGAACGTGGAGATCGGCGCGCTGGGTCGGTGGTCGTCAATCAACGCACGGTTCGTGTGATAAACCCAGTCAGCCACGGCGTCCTCGTCGAAGCCGTAAACACTGAAGACGGCGGTGCCGGGAAGGTTGTCAAACGCATAGTCGACGGTAACCGACCCGCCGTAGGGGCCGAGTCCGAGATCCTCCAGGGCGAACAACGTGACCATCCCGCTCTCGAAGCTGTAGCTGATCTCCTCACGGGAGGGCGAGGTCTGCGAGTAGTACCCCGACGGCCGGCCCGCGTCGTACTCCGGATGGTTGTAGTAGCCAAAGTCGGTAATCGGATCAAAAACGTACGGCACGGCGTTGTGCAGCCCGAGCGACATCGCAAAGTCCGGATCGAGCTCGGAGGCGTCGATCGCGACCAGGAGCAGAAGGTCGGAATAGACGCGATTGTTTCCGGTGTTTTGAATATCGAAGCTGCCGGTGAGGTCCGTGGAGACGAGATGGCCTGTGTTCGCGCCGTCGTACGAGAACTTCAGGGCGTTCATCCCGCGGACGCTCCCGTCACTGCGCATCTGGTCAAAGCCCACTTCGTAATCGCCGCCGTTGACGCTGTGTATGACCATCCGGGTTTGTGACCCGCCGAAGTAAATCCACGAGTCGGCCACAAGCGGACCCCAGGGTTCAAACGCGGCCTGGGCTGAAGCCGTCAGGACGAACAGGAAAGATGCGATGTGCGTACCGCATTGCCGAGTATGCCGTTTCATTTTGTCCCCTCTCATCTATATGACCGTGCGCAATTGCGCGACAACTCACCGGTCGAAGCACCGCGCGGGCTTCAAGCCCGCGGCTCGGTTGCGCTGCAGGTGCGCCAACGGAATCACCGAGCATTATGTACACAAAAGCATATCGAGTCAAGCGGGCTTTGCTCACGGTCCTCTTCAACGATACCATTCTTGCTCGCGTCGTCGGCGCGGCGCGAGACCAACGAACGGACGTACGCAATGCGGTTGTCTTTCTGCGAGAGATGTCGGATCAGGGCCTATTCAACCCGCAAGTCCGGTTCGATCATCGCCAGAATCTGGAAATGGCACACGACGTGGTGCCCCGGGTGGAAGGCCTATCAAAAGAGGCTGGCTGAAACGGAGCAAGAAAAACCTCCACGCTGATCCACCCGCCGTCGCGCCGATGGCAGGTGGCATGGGTCAATAAAGTTGACCCGTGGGGTGCCGTTCGCTGCGTTGCCGAGTTCGTAGCGTGGGTTCTCTGTGAACCCACCTTGTGCCCTGCGGTTCACGACGACGGCAGCCCATCGATCCAGCCCTGCATCTTGGTCACCATGTGCGGCATGCCGATCTTGGCAAAAAGATCGCGGGCCTTGGTCCAATACTCGCGCACCGCTGCCAGGTTCCCGCGCTGCTCGTAAACCATTCCGAGGATGCCGTACTGTTTGGCCACCCCTTCGACGCACCCGAGCTTCTCGTTGATTGCCAACGACTTGCCGTGCATCTGCTCGGCCCGGTCCAGGTCCCCGCACGTCAGGTAGATCAAGCCGAGGTTGCCGCACTCGGCGGCCATGCCTTCTGGGCGCCCGAGCTTCTCTTCGATCTCCAGCGCTTTGCGGTGCATCGTCTCGGCCTCGTCCAGGTCCCCGCGCCTCCGGTAGATTAGCCCGAGGTTGCCGTAAGCACTGGCTATACCTTCGAGCCGCCCAAGCTTCTCGTCGATCGCCAGCGACTTGCGGAGCATCTCCTCGGCCTTATCCAGCTCCCCGCGCGTCCGGTAGATCACCCCGAGGTTGCCGTAGGCGTTGGCTATACCTTCGAGCCGCCCAAGCTTCTCTTCGATCGCCAGCGACTTGCGGAGCATCCCCTCGGCCTGATCCAGGTCCCCGCGCGTCTGGTAGATCAGCCCGAGGCTGCCGTACTGGTTGGCCACGCCTTCGAGGCGCCCGAGCTGCTCGAACATCGCCAGCGACTTGCGGTGCATCTTCTCGGCCTTATCCAGGTTCCCGTGCGTCCGGTAGATCAGGCCGAGGTTGCCATACTGGCTGGCTGTGCCTTCGAGGCGCCCAAGGTCCTTTTCGATTTGCAGCGCCTTGCGGTGCATCTCCTCGGCCCGGTCCAGGTCCCCGCGCGTCTTGTAGACAAGACCGAGGTTGCCTCTGACAACGGCCTCTTCCGCACTACCCGGGACGACGAACTGTTCCAACGCACGGTGCGACAGCGAAAGGGTGGCGTCGAGCAACCCCAGGGTGCTTAAGGGGCCGTCGCACTCATTCACAAACGATGTCACAAACGCCTCAGGTCCTTCAGCGGCTAGGACGTGCTCCGCTAGTCTCACAGCCGCCAGGGCGTCGGGCTTGACGTCTGCGTTCAACCGGCGGCGGTAAATGTCAACAGCCCGCTGGTGATACGGTTTGCTCTCCTCGTCGGAAAGCTGCGCGCCGATGTGGTCGACGAGCAGCGAATGGTAGATGCGCCGACCGTCGGGCTCTTCGCGAAGCAGGCCGGCAAGGTAGGGATTCGCTAAAAGCGCCCGCCGCGCCGATGACGTAAGTCCGCTGACGGGTTCCACGACCTCGTCCGGGACCGGAACCTCAAGCAGGGCGTAGGCTTCAAACAGCTCGATCGCTTCCTTGCCGTGCGCGTCACACACCTGATTCCACTGCGCTTCAGCGATTCGCTCGGGCGTGGGATCGGGCGGGAGGTCTTTGAGGGGCCGCCCGTCCGCGATCAGGTCCAAGGCAGCGGGAACGGCATAGGGATGGCCGTTGTAACGCCCGATCGCCTCGCGCACCTTCCCGATGGGGGCCTTTAGATCGGGTGCGCGTCGGTTGAGCAGGTCTTCGACGGCCTGTTCGTCCAAGACATCCAAACCATCGTCAGGAATGCGCCGGACGTTCTCAAGGGCCATGAAGTCACGGCTGGAGATGAGGACATCATCGGGGCGCTGCGCGAAGACGAACTTGATCCTGTCGGGCAACTCGCGTACGACCAGGCGCCAGTCGTCCTGGCTGCCCGGCTGCATGTACTTTTCCGGGTCGACGATGAAGATTGCCCGGCCGTTGTCTGGGAGTCGCCGGGAGATCAAATCGAGCCGTTCGATGAACTGATCACGAGTATCACGTTGCGGGTCACGGCGAAGGGCGTTTCTCAGATCGACCAATGCGCCTCCCTTCGGAAGGAGCTTAATCAGTGCATCCCACTGCTTGTGTCTACGCTCTGTGTCTTCCCGCGCCTTCTCGACGAGCCCGGCGGCCTCGAAGGCGTGGTCGATCATCAGAGCCATCGTGCTGGCGGGGGAATCGCTGGGCGTAACCTCATAGCGCACGAATCCGCACTTGAGGTTGGGGTGGTCGAGGGCGCATCGGGCCATGCGGTTGACGAGCATGGTCTTGCCCATGCCGGCCTGGCCTACGACGACGACAGCCTGTCCCTCTGGCGAGGTGAGGACCTCGTCGAAGCGTCGCAGTTCGTCCCGGCGGCCTACGAAAGGCCGCTGTTCCCAGCCCAGCGAAGCCATGGATTCGTCTCCCAACGGTGGCGCGGATATCACATTATGCCGGGCTCTGTGTTGGATTGTCAAAACCCTACGATGGAACGAGCATCGCAGGGTCTGTGACAGAATCGGCGGGGGCACGAATCACGTGCTGGAATCGCCGATCCGGACCGGCAACGCGCATGGCGCGATGGGGGCTCGCCCGCTTCCTCACGGTCGCGGTTCTGATCGGACGCTCCCTCACGGTCGCGGTTCTGATCGGACGTATCCATCCCGCCGGAAGTGTCAGGGACCCAGCATCGCACGAATCCGTAGGCAAAGTGCTTGCTATTCTGCTCGTGACGCTATCGGCCCCTGCGGTATGAGGATTGTTCCGGCCGCAAGCAGCAACAGGGTGATGACAGCCAGGCCCCATGCGGAGATGGTCGGGACATCCTCACCCGGCGTGACCGTAATGGTCGCGGCTCCAAGCGTAGTGGGCACCTCGAGTTCCCAGGTGCTGTAGCCCGCCGCGGTGTCCAGGACCACGTCCCACACGCCGTCGGCGTCCGGACTCGCCACCACCGGAAAACTCGCCATGGGTCCCGAGAAGGTAAGCGGCTCCGGAATGAACGTCCCGTTGTCGTCCACGCACCCGTTGAACGCGTCCGAGGGCACGTTATCGGTGTCATAGGGCGTGAACGTGCCGGCGCCGGGCCAGGGGTCGTCGAGCTGTACGATGTCCATGGGGGGGGAAGGCGTAAAGAGCACCGTTCCCACGGCACCGCCCCGCGGGATGATCTCCACCATGATGCGCACTCCATAGGTTGATTCGCCGGCGATGCCGCCGGACACCACGACCTCTGCGGTCGTCCCCTGCGTCATGCTGAGATCGCCAACGGTCAGCTCGGCCGCATCGACACAGACCGCCGCTGTGAATACGTTCAATAAGATCGCTACCCCAAGCCGGTGAGATTCGTTCACGGTCCAACCCCCTTCGTCCACCCCATTATACAAAACGCCTGCCACCGAACCAACCCGACCGCCGGCCTTGGGGGGGTGATAGTGCCGCGTTTCGCAAATATCGCCACAATAATCCGAGGCGAGCCGCAGGCTTGAAGCCTGCGCGGATATTCACACTCTGACGCAGCCTCGTCATCCACACCACCGCGCGGGCTAAAGCCCGCGGCTCATTGAGCCGCGAGACTTCTGGAACGGGAGCTAGCGATCTTGCCGCTTGTCGTGGGCCGGCGTATCGTGACGCGAGTGAATCCCTGTACCTGGCGGGGACGGCGGATATTCAGTTCATCACAGCAGGAACATGCGGTGAGCGTCATTGCAGCCGAACAATTGACCAAACGGTACGGCCACCGGGTCGGGATCGAGGGGCTGAACCTGAGCGTACCCGACGGAGCGGTGTTCGGGTTCCTAGGCCCCAACGGCTCTGGAAAGACCACAACGATCCGTGTGCTTTTGGGGCTGCTCAAGCCCAGTGAAGGCACCGCGCGCATCTTCGGGCTCGATTGCTGGCGGTACAGTCACCGTACGAAGGCTGAGGTGGGCTACCTGCCGGGAGATCTGCGGCTCTATCCCTGGCTTACCTGCAGGGTCGCGCTTCGGATGTTCGGGAGTGTACGCGGGCGCGATCTACACGGCACGGGCAGCGAGCTGGCTATCGATTTCGGCCTCGATCCGGACGTGCGCGTGCGTGTCATGTCACGGGGCATGCGCCAGAAGCTGGGTTTGATCCTTGCCCTCGCTCATCGCCCGAGATTGCTCATTCTCGATGAGCCGACGGCGTCGCTGGATCCGCTCATGCAGAATAAGCTCTATCAACACCTTCGCACCCTTGCATCGACGGGCCACACCGTTTTCTTCTCCAGCCACACGCTCAGCGAGGTCGAGCATTTGTGTGATCGAGTGGCTATCCTCCGCGAGGGTAAGCTGGTAGCCGATGAGACGCTGGACGCTTTGCGTGCCCGGGCCCGGCGCGTTGTGACTATCCGCTGGAAAGCGTCCGCCAGACTTGGTGAAATCACGACGCCGCGCTTCGTCCACCTGCTTGAGCAACGGGGCCGGCTGTGGCGGGCGACACTTACGGAGGATGTGATGGACCTGGTGCGGTGGAGCGCGGGGCAGCCCATCGAGGATCTCTCAGTCGGACAGCCCGACCTTGCGACGCTTTTTGAACAATACTACAAATAGGGGGCTGTACGCGTGACGGGTGGGTTGATCGCCAAGACGGTCCGCGAAAGCTGGGTGGTCACGTTGCTGTTTGCCCTGGCATTGGCAGCGGTCGAGGCGCTATTGGCCTACATAATCCCTACGTTCGCTGAAGAATTGGTTGGCCAGTTCTTGAATACGAAGTTCATGCAGGGAACGTTCAAGGCACTTATGGGCGCGGAGGTCGGCTCCACGATCAGCCCGGCGATCATCACCTCCACTATGTGGGTACATCCCATCGTGCTGGCGCTCGTATGGGCCCATGCGATTATCTTCTGCACGCGCCTGCCCGCCGGTGAGGTGGATCGTGGCACCATCGACGTGCTCCTGGGTCTGCCGGTCTCACGTATACGTGTGTATCTGTGTGAATCAGTGGTATGGCTCTCCTCCGGCCTGGTGGTTTTTGCGATGGGACTGCTCGGAAACCTGCTGGGGGGTTGGGCCTCGTCATCCGGATCGTGTGCGGCGCCGGGTCAGACGATTGCCATAGTCGTCAATCTATACTGCCTGTATGTCGCAGTCGGGGCGGTCGGCTGTTTGGTGTCTTCGTTGAGCGATCGGCGTGGCCGGGCGGTTGGGATCGTATTCGGGGTTGTTCTGGCATCCTATCTGCTGAACTCCCTCGCCCAATTCTGGGTTCCTGCCAAAAGTGTGTCATTCTTGAGTATGCAGAACTACTACAGTCCGCTGCTGATCCTGCGCGACAACGCCTGGCCGGTGACGGACATGCTTGTACTGACTGGAGCTGGGGTAGTCCTGTGGCTGGCCGGTGCCATGATCTTCGCCCGCCGGGACATTTGCACGGTCTGAAACGAGCTGAAATGAGCCGCAGGCTTGAGGCCCGCGCTGCTGGTGCTGGTGCGAGAATCCCTTCTCCCACCCCTTCGTGTGCTGGTGCGAGAATCCCTTCTCGCACCCCCGATCCCGGGGAATCCGTTCCCCTCCGCCTCATGGGATAGGAATCCCGCAGAACTTGTGTCGAGATGGGAATCTCGACACAGCACTCTTAACAATGACGATTGCGTGTCATCCTTACGGTGCCGTCGAACGTCGCCGTACCGCCAACACGTCATCGAGTGCTCGGCGCGCGGCCGGGTAGTTCGGCTCGAAGCGAAGCGCTTCCTCAAACTCCTTTATGGCTTCGTCGTACTTTCGCTGCATGAACAAGACGGTGCCGTATTCATAGTGTGCCTCGGCGTGGCGCGGGTCGACCTCCGTCGCTTTGCGGAATTCCACGCCCGCGGCTCCGACCCTACCGAGCTGGAACATCGCTTTCCCCAGGTTGATATGGGCGCGGACACGGACCGGATCAATTCTCCCAAATCGGCGCAGCGCCCGGTCCAGATTCTCCCCGTCCGCAGCCGCGTCGGCCCGCAGTCGCAGTGCCTCCCGATAGTGTGAAATCGCTTCATTCAAGCGACCCTGCTGAGCGCGGATGTCGCCCAGATAGTTATGCACGTCGGCTGCCTCAGGATCGATTTCGAGCACCTTCATGTAATGCATCACCGCCCCATCCAAATCCCCCTCCGCCTTCGCGATCTTCCCCAAAGCCGTGTACACTTTCACAAAGCGGGGACGTAGCGCCAGGATCTCCGCGCACAACTCTCTCGCCCGGGTGTACTCCCCTTCGTTAAAGAGTGTCATGGCCTGGGCCAGCTTCTCATAGAGACTGATAAAATCCTTGGGATTGTCCTTGCTTGTCTCGAATTCAAAAGCCTCGTCTATCGTCCCCCCTCCGACATATCCGAGTGCTTCAAGGCGATCCAGACTTTTTTGATCCAACGCCAATGCTGATTCGTCTTCACTGATACGGGTCTGCTCCTCCAAAAGCGCCTGCTGCGGGTATGCTTCGACGAGGTTCTTACTCTCGCCCGGGTCCTCACTCAGGTCGTAGAGTTCCGGCCTGGAGGCCTGGATGTATTTCCACTTGCCGGTTTCCAGCCCTAAAAGCGAACTGCATCCATACCTCATTGGCGTCAGTGACTCGCTGTAGATATATCTTTCCCCCTCGAGGCGCCTCTTGTTCACCAAATAGGGGCATAGACTCTCACCTCGCACTTCCGGCGGAATGGGAGCGCCGACATACTCCAGAATGGTGGGAACGATATCAACCAGGCCAACAACCTCATCCACTCGATTGGGTTCTCGGCGTTCCGGGAATTTGACGATCAGAGGAACCTTTGTGGTAGTATGATAAATGAAATAACCGTGTCTGGTCTCCGAGTGGTCGCCGAGACCCTCCCCGTGGTCGCCGGTGATGATGATAAGAGCGGAATCATAGAGCGCAAGACGCCCCAATGTACCCAATAACTCGCCTATGCAACTGTCAACATAGGCAATTTCGCCGGTGTACAGGTCGTCTGCAAACTGGGACGCAAACGGTTCGGGGGGAGTATACGGATAATGGGGATCATAGTAATGCACGAATAAGAAGAAGGGCTGAGCAGGTTCCTCCCCAAGCCAGGTCGTCACAACGCGGTTCACGGCCCCGGCCGGGCGTTGACTGAGAAAACGCTGGACCCCGGGTTTTGAGTGGAACTGGGCATCGTAGGTCTCGAACCCTTGGGAGATGCCAAACCGCGGATCAAGCACGAACGAAGCCACAAAGGCGGCTGTTTCATACCCGTGCTCCCGCAGTGCTTCCGCCAGGGTCACGTTCGACTCGGCAAGCTGATAGGCAATATTGTCATGGGCCCCGTGATAGGGAGGATTGGTGCCGGTCAACATCGAAGAATGTGCGGGAAGGGTAATTGGTACCGGAGAAATGACGTTCGTAAATAGCATCCCCTCGCGAGCAAAAGCATCCATGTGGGGGGTGGTATTGCGAGAATCACCATAGCAGCTCAGATGGTCGGCCCGGCATGTGTCGATGCTGATCAGAATAACATTGGGCGTACCTCTGGTGGCGGGGCGAGCGCGCCGGAAAAACCACCCTACACCACCCAAAAGTCCCAACAGCAACAAGAGCAGGAACAGGCGGAATCCAGTGGAAGTCAGAACCTTCATGAAAGAATCCAGCGCGAGGCGCTACGGATCGTCGACTATCGTCCCCGGCGATACCATCTCGCCGGGTGACTGCATCTGATACTCGGAATCCGACTCATCGTGTGTGGGGCGTTCGGGCCTCTCGTCGCTGTACTCATACGTCCGGACGGATGTGTGAGACGACGTCGCACACCCGGCAATCCAACCCAGGAAACCCGCAGTGCCTATGACCACAAGGCAAAACCTCAAACCGTGTCGCATCGTTTGATCCTCCGAATCAGATCGAGGGTTTCGGTAGTACATCCCATTACCCGCGCCGCTCAATGATCAACATCTGTTGGTGAACGACGGACCAGACATCGGCCACCGGCATCGACACCGTAACGCTGGCGATGTCACCTGAGAAAACCGGCTCTTCGGTCACGGCCGCGGCGAGCACCGCCTCAACCTGCGTGGCGATCCGGTCATTGTCGGTCACGAAGTCGCGCACCGTCGTGTTGGAACTGATCGTCAAGCCGTAGACCTGCTCGGCCAGTTTGCGCATGGCGTCGAGCTCGGCCGCTCGCGCCGCCCGCAACTTGCCCTGCGCGGTGTGGATCTGCGGATCGGTGCCCTGTCCGGTAACCCTGACTCGCTCCCCAAACCAGGCAGGCATATTGACTCCAGCGCCTCTGGCCTTGCTGAGAAGATGCGAGGGCGGCACGCCGGACCCGGTAGCGCGGATCATGTTGCGTCTAATGGTTTTCTTGATGTTGGTGATGTCGGTCCGTGTCACCTTGTTGCCATGGTAATGTTCGGTGTGCAGTTCTTTGATCCTCGTGATGACCTTCTCGACGGGCACCTCCATCGTGACCTCCGCGATCAGCTCATCACGGTGCAGGTATTTGCCCGCGACGGAAGCTCCGATCACCAGTCCCCTCGCATGTGTCCGAATCTCGTCCGACTCGGTGATGAAGTCTCGAACCAGCGTATCCGACGTGAGCCGCAGGCCCTTGATGCGCTCGAGCAGCCTGCGCATCGCATCGACCTCAGCCGCTCGCTCCGCAAGCAGCCGGCCTTGCGGGCCGACGGCCTTCCAGATGGCGGGCACAGACTGCGGCAACGGTGTATAGCCCGGGGGCAGCGGCGTAATGACATCTTCGATCCCTTCGGGCAAATCAGGAGGTAGCTCAGGCCGTGGCACACCGGAACCCGTCACTTGGATCACGTCGGTCTTGACATGCTGCTTGATGTTCTCGATGTCGGTGGTTGTGATCCTGTTGCCCCTGTAGTGGGCCGTATGGATCTCCTTGATCTTGGTCACCAGCTTGGCCACCGTGACCTCCGCATCGACCTCGCAGGTGCCGTCGTCGTAGTACCGGGGCGGGCCCAGCCTGATACCCTTGACGAAAGTATCGAGGGCGGCACGGATCTCATCACTTTCCGTCACGAAATCGCGCACATAGGTATCGGACGTGATTCGGACGCCGTAGACAATCTCAGCCAGCTTGCGATAGCAATCCGCCTCAGCCGCCCGTCTGGCCAGCAGCTTGTCTTGAGCGCCCGTCACCGGGTCTTGAGCCCAAGCCGGGACGATCGTTCCGACCGCCGAAACCGCCGCCAGCACGACCAAAACACGACTCCCCGTTATCATCGAAGTGTCTCCTTATGACCGGATGCCCGGCTCCGCGCCGAGTCCGCTTGCCCATCAGCCGTCCCAAGATACACACCCCAGGTACACGGTAAGACACATCAGCGCCGCAAAGGTTAACCGCGAATCCGGTGCCCGTAGGTCTTCATGCGGTCGAGGGCTTCGCGGTATGTCGGGCTGAGGGCGCCCGTACAGGCCATTCTGTAGTAGTGCAGGGCCTGGTCGTAGCGCCCGGACGCCTCACACGCCACGCCGGCGCCGAATGCTGCCCGGTGATCGTTAGGCCTGGCCGCCAGAGCATCCCGAAATCTCGACAACGCCTCGTCGTACATCTCGCCGCGAAGCAGCCTGACACCTTGAGTGCAGGCCGGGTTGCTGCTGGAAACCGCCTCCACTTCGACATCAATACGGCATGGCATCAACCGGCTGATAAACTCTCGAGCCCCATGCTCAACAAGCGTGGCGATAATCTCGTCCTGTGGCGTCAGCTCCGCCTCGGTTCGGCTTGAACCGAAGATCGGGCTGGCCTTCGTTCGATCCGTCGCCTGGTAGGTCTTGGGGAGGTGATGCTCCCAGACCTTGTTATTGGCGGTGTCGACGAGCTTGAATTCGGTTTGGACGGTCATGTTGCGCGTGACCGTCTCGACCTCTCTGGTTCGGATGTCCGTGCCGCCACCGCCCCAGCCGTGGCCGCCCCAACCATCCAGGCTCAAGCCGGCCAGGGTCCGCTGTTTGCCGATATGCTTTTCGACCTTGACATTGATGTTGCTGAGGATCATACCCTGGGCGGCAAGCAACTGTCCTCCGCTGCCGCCCTGTGCGGTTGACATACCGGCCGCTGCAAGATCGGCCTCGTCGAATGTCACCTGAGTGTCACGACGATCGGAGACGTTGATGTCTGTGCCGTACCGGTTGCGCGACTCGTTGACCAGTGATTGCATGATGGTGACGCACATGTCGGACCATTTCGGGTCGGTGGTCGGACCGAGGTTGGCGGGCTCGATCGCGATCGTCTCCATGCCTTGCGGCAGCCCTCGCTCGGCATCGACCGCGTAGCTGAAGCTGATGGACGCCCGCTCCGTGGCCGCGCATCCCGCCATCACGGAAACAATCAGCAAACCACCGGCGAACGTCAAAGCACGACGGTATATCAACATGGTGGACCTCCGTTGTTTTGAACCTCCTCACACACACTATAGCAGAACACCGGCCGGAGGCATCGTCAAGGTAAGATCGGCCAGTTTGACGTCCTTTGGCAGTGGCTCTTACAATAAAGACGTTCTCAAAGGTCGAAAGGTTAGGCTTCTCGATGATTCCACGTCGAAAGACCCGCCAGGTGCTGATCGGCGGCGTTGCCATCGGCGGCGGCGCCCCGGTCGCGATCCAGTCGATGACCAACACCCACACGCACGAGATCGACGCGACGGTCCGGCAAATCCGCCGGCTTGCCGAGGCCGGGTGCGACATTGTCCGCGTTGCGGTGCCGGACAGGCGTGATAGCGAGGCCCTGCCGGCGATCCTCGACCAGTCGCCCGTGCCGATCGTCGCCGACGTGCACTTTCACTATCAGCGGGCCATCGAGGCCATCGAAGCCGGCGTCCACAAAATCCGGCTCAACCCAGGCAACATCAAGGATCGCAAGCAGGTCGACCGGGTCATCGCAGCCTGCCGCGAGCGCCGCGTTCCCATCCGCGTCGGCGTCAACGAGGGCAGCGTCGTCGAGCGGAGGGATCAGAGCGTCCGCGCGGCACAGAAGCGAACCCTCGCGAATGACTATCGAACGGAGATGGTCCGGCTGATGATCGAAACCCTGGAGGGCTACATGCGCATCTTCGACGAGAACGACTTCCACCACGTCGTGCTCAGCGCCAAGAGCCACGACGCCGGGATTGTCATCGACGCCTGCCGCGCGATCAGCGACCGGTTCGATCTGCCGCTACACCTCGGTGTCACCCACGCCGGCCCGCCGGAGACCGGTCGGATTCGCTCGGTCGCGGCGCTCGGTTCGCTGCTGGCCATGGGGATCGGCGACACGATCCGTATCTCCTACGCAGCCGATCCGATCTGCGAGGTGGAGGATGCGAAGGAACTGCTCTGTTCACTTGGCCTGCGAAACCGCGTCGGGCCGGAGCTGATCGCCTGCCCGACCTGCGGCCGGATTGAGATCGACCTCATCAAGCTCGTGGGCGAGGTGCGTCAAAAGCTGTCGAGCATCAAGACGCCGGTGAAGGTCGCGGTGATGGGCTGCGTGGTCAACGGTCCCGGTGAGGCCGAAGGTGCCGACGTGGCCATTTTCGCCGGCAAGGGTAAAGGCATTATCTACGTCCAGGGCGAACAGAAACGCACGGTGCCCGAGGCCGAAATGCTCGACGCCCTGTACGAGGAAACGCTCGCCTTCGCCGAGCGCGTCGGCCCGGCCGGCGTCTCGAGCCGGCTTGACGGCATCGAAAGCGAGTAGTAAGAGCCTATCCGAATAACCCCGAGCCGCGGGCTTCAGCCCGCGCGGTGCTCCGAAATCTAAGGTTATTCGGATAGGTAGTAAGAACCGGGCTCCAGCTCCCCAAGGTGGGATCGGGTACGCAGGTATCGTCAAAGGGTAACATACACGTGCTCTCAGCCACAATCACATCTGGCCAACAATGGGCCGCGATTATCGTCGGCGTGGTCCTTGTCGTCGTCGGTTTGTGGCTGCTCTACCGCAAACGCACCGGCAAAGTCGAACTCACCTTGCCGAAAGGCATCACCGTCAGGACCCGTCAGCTCGGGGTGGTCGTTACCCTGCTTGGCGTGGCCTGCGTTGGGTTTCCATTCCTTTTGTCCGATTCCTCATCTCCTTCCACCGGGAACGTCAAGATCGGAGGTGATGTGAACGGTGACGTCATAACGGGTGGCCGCGATGTCACCGTACACAAGCACGAAGGCTTCACCGCCGAGGAGGTTGCCCAGATCGTGGAGGGCGCCACAGCTACCCTGAGCGGGCGGGTCGCAGTACAGGCCGAAGAGCTCGGCAAACTCAAGGAACAGCACGCTTCGGCCATCCGCCGTGCGGAGGAAGCCGAGCGGCAGGGGCAGCCCGATGCCGAAGCCGCGCTGCAAACCCTGCGCGAGAGCGGCGACACGGACAAGCTGCTGGCGTTCCTTATCGAAGAGGACAGCCGTGCCCGAGAGGACACCATCCAACTGAACCGCGAGATTGCCGCCGTGGCCTACCTGCGCGGTGAAATCGACACCGCCGAGAGCGCGGTAACACAGATCCTCCGGTTTCTGCCCGACGATCTCGACGCCACCAACTGGCTCGGACGCATCCACATGCTGCGCGGGCAGCTCGATGACGCAAAGAAGGCGTACGAGCGTGTGTTGGTGCTGGCCCGCGCCGAGCGGAATGAAGACGCGGAGGCCGTTGCCTACGGCAACCTCGCTCTTGTCTATCAGACGCGGGGCGATCTCGACAAGGCCGAGGAATTCCACCGCGAGTCGCTCAAGATTTACCTACAGCTCGGGCGCCTCGAAGGGATGGCTAGTAATTTCGGCAACCTCGCTCTTGTCTATCAGACACGGGGCGATCTCGACAAGGCCGAGGAATTCCTTCGCAAGGCGCTGGAGATCAACGAGCAGCTCGGGCGCCGCGAAGGGATGGCCAAACAGTACGGCAACCTCGGGCTGATCTATCGGATGCGGGGCGATCTCGACAAGGCCGAGGAATTCCTCCGCAAGGCG
>JBARRC010000064.1:0-10410 GCA_049644045.1 Phycisphaerae bacterium | reverse complement strand
GCAGATGGCGATGCTGTTGCGTGCGGGAAGCGGCATCGTGCCTGCCGTGGCGGCGATCAGACGGCAAATGCGCAAGCCGACCCACGCCACACTCCTCGGTCAGATCATCGCGGACCTGGAAGACGGCATGCCGCTGACCGACGCGCTGCGCCGGCATCCGCGTACGTTCCACTCGGTTTATTGTGCCATCATCGCAGCCGGTGAGGCGAGCGCGACACTCACCGAGATGTTCGAACGCGCAGCTGCGATCGTGGGAAAACAACGCGCGATGCGCAATAAGATTCTCGGTGCGCTGGCTTATCCCACACTGCTGACACTGATGAGCTGCAATATTATGCTCGTCTTACTCTTTTTCGTGCTTCCTCGGTTCAACGACATGTTTGTCCAGCTCGGTGTCGAGGCTCCGGCATCAACTAAACTGATGCTTGCAACGGCGGACATGCTGCTCGGGTATTGGCCGGTGGTGTTGGGAGCAGGAGTATTGTCCATCGTTGCGGCTGTCTCGCTGTTGACCAGTCAGCGCGGCCGGCAATGGATCAGCAACGTGCAGATCCGTATTCCCGTGTTCGGGCGGATTCGATCGCGGCTGATTCAGGTGCAGGTGTTCCAAACCATGGGGACGCTTCTTCAGTGCGGCGTCGGTGTCCTCGAGACCTTGGACCTGGTTCGCGGATCGACGAGGAACCGCCGATTCCAGAGACTCTTTGACGATCTGGACCATGCCGTGACTTCAGGGGGACAGCTCAGCACCGCGTTTGAGGACTCCGGCATCGTCGAGCCTGCCATCTGCCAGGCCGTCCACACTGGAGAGGACAGCGGAAACCTGGGTGAGGCGATCACCTATTGCGCCGATGTGCTCGACGAGACGAACACGGAACTGATCAACACGAGCATGAAGCTGATCGAACCGGCCATCCTGATCGGCATGGGGCTGGTGGTGGGCACTGTTGCGGTGTCGCTCTTCTTACCCTTGTTCGATATGACTTCCGCCATGCGTTAGAGCGAGCCGCGGGCTTCAGCCCGCGCGGGAGCCGCCGTCATGGTCTTACTGATGAGGCGTCGACGAACACGAACACAGATCGGGTTGGATGTCGGCGGGAAAGGTGTACGCGCCGTGCAGCTCACGCGCGTTGGTGACCGGTATTCGGTCTCCAGTGCTGCCCTTAGCGAACGGACGGTCGACGACCTCAGCGAAAGCGAACGTGCTGACCGGCTCGGCCGTCGGATTCAAGGTTGCGTGCGACAGGAGCAGTTCCATGGCCGTCACGTCGCAGCCATGTTGAACCCGCCGGCCGTTGAGTTCCATGCCCTCGATTTGCCGCCGGCAGTTCTGAAGGACGCAAATGCGGACGCGACACAAGTGGTCCGGTGGGAGGTGGGGCGGTTGATGAACGAACCGCTCGATGCTGTCGAGACGAGGCACTGGGCTTTACCGGTTACGCCAGTGCCCGCGCCGAACGCGATCGGCGTGGCGACCAGGCATGACTCGATTACCCAAATGATCGAGGCGTGCGGCCACGCGGGGCTGGTGTGCCGCTCCGTGGACACCGGTGCCACGGCGCTAAGCCGGCTTGGGAAGCTCCTAAACGCATGGGGCTGCGACCAGGTCTGGGGCGTGCTTGATGTTGGGTGTCATCACGCCCGGTTGGTTCTTTGTGTGGGCGACGTACCGGTACTGGTGCGCCACGCGGGCTCGGGTGGGCACATCTGGACGGAGCGCATCGCCGACTCCCTGCAAGTGAGTGTCAAGACCGCCGAGGTTCACAAACGCGACCATGGAATCGCGATGACCGGGCGCGGTGTGCGACATCCGAATGCCGACCGACTGGAAAGTCGGTCCCACACGATAGCACCAAGCCGTGAGCTGGCCTCGATCCTGCTTGGCGTGGTGCGCGGTGAGTTGAAAGACCTCGCGTCGGAGGTCAAGCGGTCTTACGAATACGTGCTGAGCTGCTATCCAAACCGGCATGCGGCGGACCTTGTGCTGGTCGGCGGCGGGGCGGTCATGCGGAATCTGCCCGAGTTTCTGAGCAGTGCGCTGGGAATCAAGGTCCGTCGCGCCTCGGATTACCTCGACAACGAGTCCTGCCGGCTGGACTACGCTTCAGGCAAGCAGCGCCAATTGGAGGTACTTGCATCGGCCATCGGGCTCGCCGTGGGAACGTAAGAAGGATATGGTCAGCGTCAATCTTATTCCGGAAGCTGTTCGGCTCGCTCAGGCGCGTCGCCACCGCCTTACGCGATGGGGTATATCGATCGTGGTGGCGGTTGTGGTCCTGGCCGCACCACTGTGCATCGACTGGTTTCGGCGTGCCCAGGCCGTTGCGTTGCGTACACAACATGACCAGCTTCAGATTCAACTTGCGACGATCCGCACGGAACTGAGAGCCTTGACAACCCAAGCAAACCAGGCAAGTGTACAGCTTGAGCGTGCCGACGCATTGCGATCGAAGCGGGCCTGGTCGGCGATGTTCGCGATGATCGGTCGGTGCATGCCTGCGGGATGCTGGCTTACCTCGATCGCCACCGATCCCGCGACCCCGGCGCGGGGCGGCGATCGCCACGTTGCTCTTCGTAGAAGGGACTCCACCCAGGACGAACCGTCCACCGTTGTTATCGAGGCACCTCGCGCCCTCCGGATCGCCGGCTATGCCACCAATGTCGCGGAGCCTCACGAGTTTGTAACCAATTTGAAAGAGGCGGGGGTGTTTACCGGCGTTGTTCTGGAACATTCACGCCGTGAGCCCGCGCTGGACGGCAGTTATTTCCGGTTTGAACTGGCTTGTGAGTGGTGATGATGGGGCGAAGCCGCAGGTTATCTTTGCAGATTATTGATATGTTGGGCGGATGCACGGTCGCTGCCTGCCTCCTCGGCTTCGTCTGGTTGACCGTAGTCCGCGGCGACCAGACCGCAGGCGAGCTTAAGGCCCTGACCCGACTGATCCACACGGCAAGGCAGGATGTCCGGGCGGTGCGGGCCGCGCGGGATCGACAACGTGCACTGCTGGAAGATCGTCAAACGGCGCTGGCCGACCGCGGACATCTACCCACGCAGGTTCCCATCGAAGAATACTTCCAAACCCTGTCGACCCTCGCGTCGCGACATCGGCTGCGGGTGATCCAAAACAATCCGTTGGCAGAAAGACGATACCCCGGCCTCCTCGAGCAGCGGTATGCGTACGAAGTGACCGGTTCTTTGCCTGACCTGGTAGGATTCTTGCAGTCAATCGAGAGCACTGATTTCTGGGCCGATGTCAGCTATCTGAAAGTCGTTCGCGGCGTGGGTCCCGAAGAGGCCGTAAGCGACAAACGGGTGGCCCTGTTGACCCTCAGCCTGTTTGCGGCCCTGCAAGCAGACGTTCCGTCGGAAAGCGGGGGTGCGTGATGTCGCGTCAGCGCAAAGGTGCGTACTTGACACTGCTGGCCGTCGGGGCGGCGGCCCTGGCGGTCGACCGTTGGATTCTTACGGAGGGTATCACCGAACCGGATGCTGCGTTTGCGCTGGGTGCGGGGGGCTCGGCACCCGTGATCGCATCACCCCCGCCGGAGCCCACATCCACCTTGTCCATTCCTGAGTTGCCGTTCCCGCGCGGTCTGGAGCCTCTGGATCAGCAGGGGCTGGCGCGCGATCTGTTCGCCCCCCCCACATTGGCGACGGATCGTGACTCGTCGACCGATAAGGATCAACGAGAGACGAACGGAAGGGGGGGTGCGCGTCGCGCGAATAGTGCCACTTTTGTGACGCAGCACCGCCTCAACGGCGTCCTCGTTCACCAACGTCTGAAAATAGCGATTGTTGACGGTGCCTGGGTGCGCATCGGCGAATTAGTGGATGGATGCACGCTGGCGGCGGTCTCGGGGAATGAGGCCCGTTTTCAGTGTCACGACGCGGAGGCGGTGCTGAACGTGGGCGAGACGGGGATTCGGCGGCGGGACTAAAGTGCCCTTTAGGGGGCAACGATATGTATGGTACGTTGTGTGTGGTTGCCGTACACGCATAGAGACCCGACCCGGTCGGGTATCGAGTGAAATCCAAAAGACGGGTGAACGACGATGAAAACGAAATCACGAGTGCAAGCATTCAGTCTGGTCGAGTTGGTGATCGTGGTTGTGATTATCGGTGTGATCGCGGCCATCGCGGTGCCCCGCATCAGCCGCGGGGCGAAGGGTGCGGGCGAGTCGGCGCTGCGAGGCAGTCTGGCCAGCCTGCGGAACTCCATCGACATGTACGCGGCAGAACACAAGGGCGACTGGCCGGGAGCGGATGCTGACGCAGACACGCTGTTAGACCAGCTTATCAAGAAGACCGATGCAAGCGGTATCGTGGGAACCACGGCCGGCACTCACATCTACGGCCCCTATCTGCGTAGTGGGTTCCCGCCCGTCCCCGTCGGACCCAACGTCGGCGCCACCGGAGTCATCATGAGCAATGTCGCGGATTTGACAACTGTCATAGACGAAGCCACCGACAAAACAATGGGGTGGATCTATAACTACGAGACCGGCGACATTATCGTCAACACCGATGACAAGGACGAGAAGGACAACGGGTACGAGACCTACTAACCCGTATTCTCCATGACTGCTGGACCGAGAATCCCTTCTCGGGCCTCTGGTAGGTGCCGAGAAAGGATTCTCGGCACAGCGTGAGCCGCAGGCTTCAGCCTGCGCGGACCACCGCGCGGGCTAAAGCCCGCGGCTCACTCACGCGGCCTTTTTGTCGCCTACACCCACATATCGTAAAGTTTCCGTAGGTGAACCCATGGTACGCACTCGACGGCACCAGCCGAATCAAGGTAGGCGCGCAGGATTCAGCCTGGTCGAACTCGTCGTGGTGGTGACGATTATCGGAATCGTGGCCGCCATCGCCGTCCCGCGTATGTCAACCGCCACGACCCGTGCGTCTGCCAACGCGCTGCAAGCCACGCTCGCCAACGTGCGCAAGGCGATCGATTGCTACTACGCCGAGCACGGTCAGTATCCGGGCCACAACCCTGGGACAGGCGTGCCGAATGGGGAGAAGTTTGTGCAGCAGCTCACGATGTATACGAGCAGCAATGGTGGGCCCGGCGCGACATACGGCGATCCGTATTCCTATGGCCCCTACCTGCGCAAGCCGTTTCCCAAGAACCCGACCAACAATCTGGACACGGTCCATGTGAAAGCAACCCCCGCGGACGCGGACCCCGCCGAGGGTTCGGTGGGGTGGGTCGCGGTTCTTTCCCACGGCTATTTCGGGATCAGTGCAACGGATGAGGACCTCGATGACATCGGTGTCAACGAGCCGGTCATCAGGGACGGACTTCGCGGGGTTGCACAATGACCCTCGCATCACCGCAGTGACCGGACGACATAAACGCCGTCGGGATGGCAGGGTGGAATATGAGTACTCAACAGCACAAGACGCACGACGACCGGCACCGGCGCCCGGCCTTTACCCTCATCGAGCTGGTTCTCGTCTCAGCTATCCTCGCCGTGCTCGCGGGCATTGCCGTTCCGCGCTTTGCGAACTTCGTCGCACACCGGCACCTCGAGGCCGCGGCAAGAAGGATCGCAACAGACCTGGCACTCGCTCAGCGGCGGGCCAAGTTCTCCAGCGTAGGACAAACGGTTTCGTTTGACGTCGGCGCGGATGCTTACACGCTTGTCGGCATGGATGATCCAGACCACCCGGATCAGCCCTATCAGGTGGCCGTCGCGACGGAGCCGTATAGCGCGACGGTTGTTTCCGCGGATTTCGGCGGCGACACGGAAGTGATCTTCGATGGTTACGGTGTCCCCGACAGCGATGGAACCATTGTCATTCAAGTCGGCAGCTACCAGCGGACGCTCACCGTGAACGCCCAGACGGGTCGGGTGAGTGTGTCGGACGGTTCCGGCGGCGATCCGCCGCCCCCCGAGCAACAGGACCCACCTCCTTTGGAAGAGTGATGATACACCGGACTTACCGATGCCTAATTCATGGCGGCGCTGCGCTTGGCCATGCCACCCAGCGCCACCGCGCCGTCACATTGGTTGAGCTCACTGTGAGCATGGCCGTGATGACCGTTCTGATGGGCGGGCTGGCATCGGCCATCGTCCTCGCCAGCCGGGCCCTGCCCGAGGACCAAAGCTCGTTGAGCGCCACTGTTGACGGCTACTCCGCAACCGACCAGATCGCCGGCGAGCTGCTCTGCGCCCAGACGTTTACCGTGAGGACGTCAACTACGGTCGAGTTCACCGTGGCCGACCGCGATCCGCTCATCAACCCCGGCCCCGAGACTATCCGGTACGAATGGTCCGGGACACCCGGCGACCCGCTCAACCGCTCCTACAACAACGGCACCGCCGTGGCCGTCGTCGACGATGTTCAGGACTTCACACTCACCTACAACACTACGACGCAGAGCGAAACGACGATCGAAGACGCGACCACATGGTCGGATGAGACTGAGGTGGCATACTTCGACGGCTGGACCGGGGTCACCGCGACAAACGAGTCGCATGTGCTCGGACCGGGATATCTTGACTCTGAGTACTTCGAGATCGTCCCGCCCGAAGGCGCGACGGAGATGAAGTTCACACTGGCTACGGTGTCGCTCTCACACGCCGGGACGCCGCCGGACGCCGTGACGGTTAGTATCCACCGTTCAAAAGGTGACGGAAGCTATGTACCGGATTCCACACCTATTGGTACTCCCGCATCGATTCCGGGGAGTTCCCTCACGACAACGGCCCTTTGGAAGGATGCCATATTTTCGGATGTGGTGGTCAGTGATCCAAATCGCCAGGACTACTGCCTTGTCATCGAGGTAGCGACTACGCCTCCCGCCTATGTGTACCACTACTACAGCAAGAGCGCTCCGGACAACGGCATGTATCAGCGATGGACGGAGGATGCGGGCTCTAGCTGGGACCCGCGCGCCAATGAGATCAACCAGCAGGATCTTCGCTTCTACGTATACGGCCAGTTCTCGATTACCGGGACGCAGGAGATCACCGTCGACCGGTACTTCGTTACGAGGGTCGGCGTGGCACTGCGTATTGGCTCTGGTTCGCCGGTGGATCTGCAAACCCAGACACAGATATTGAACGAGCCGGAGGTAGCTTCGCCGTGACGATCGAGCGACCCACTTATCAAGACGATGCACGCAAGGGCCACCCGTCTTCAGCCCTACAGCAAAGATGCGGGGCGAGAAAAGGGACGATCCGTGCATTCAGCCTGGCTGAGGTCCTCGTGTCGATGCTCCTGGTAAGTGGTCTCATTGTCGTCGCTTTGAACACCGTTGGCGACGCAACCGTCGGGAGGCAGAAGACCGGAGACCGCGGTGTGGGGCAGCTCTTGGCCCAGGATCTGATGAGTGAGATTCTCGCGCAGGCTTACGAGGAGCCGGTCGACACGCCCGTTTTCGGCCCTGAAACTGCCGAAGGCGCGGGCACGCGCGTCAGTTACGATGACGTGGATGATTATAGCGGTTGGTCAGCCTCGCCTCCCCAGAAGAAAGACGGGGCGGAGACTCCTGGCCAGATAGGGTGGCGCCGAACCGTCACCGTTGAGTACGTGTATCCCGACGATTTGAACACCTCGACAGGAACCAGCGACGTGGGTGTCAAGAAGATCACGGTGACGGTTGAACACAACGACATACCTGTCGCGTCCCTGGTTGCGATCCGCACAGCAGCAGCCGATATGTCTGCACCATAGGATCACAAGCTCGGGGCCTGAGAAGAGCTTTAACCATGAGACACAAGAGAGGCTATCGTCGTCGCGGAGGCATGTACATTGTGGTCCTTGGGACTGCGATGATCGTAACGGTTATCGGCCTTTCCGCGCTGATGGCTTTGCGAGTCGAGCGCCGCTCCACGGAGGGAATAGCCGACTTTGCCCAGGCACGCCTTCACGCACAGTCAGCCGTCGAGATGGGCTTCCACCGCATCGCCAGCGACCCCGACTGGCGGACGACTTACCCGAGCGGTGTTTGGGAAGCCGACCGGCCGATCGGCACGGGAACGTACACCCTGGAAGGCGTCGACCCCGACGACAACAATCTGAATGACTCGGACGCGGACCCACTCGTCCTCACTGGTATCGGCACTCAGGGGGAAGCCCGGTACAAGCTCCAGGTCACCCTTGTGGCGGAATATGACCCACTGGCATGCCTTGACGTCGCTCTCCACGCGGGGAATGACCTCGTTTTTGACGGGGTCACGCTTCAGTGCGACCAGACGATCAGTGCGAACAACAGCGCCACCGCCGATGGATCCGACATTTACTCGGCGCTGGAGGTCGTCAACACGATCGGCGGCAGCGGGACGTTCTGGGATCCGCCGACCACCGGCATAACTCCCCGGACCATGCCCGACCCCATGACGGTGTTCGATTCGTACGTCGCGGGGGGGACCGCAATCAACCTCTTCAGTCTCCCGGCGAGTATAGACGAGACCGTAAGGTACTTGAAGCGAATCGTACTGAGCCCGGCGAGCAACCCGTACGGAGCGACTAACCCGAAAGGCGTGTACGTAATCGACTGCCTGGGCATATCGGTCATCCTCGAAGACTGTCGGATCGTCGGCACTCTGGTCCTCAGGAACCCGGGCAGCGCGACGGGGATCTTCAGGCCCGTCAACTGGGAGCCCGCAGTCGCGAACTACCCTGCGCTCATGGTGGAAGGCGACTTTGCGTTCAAGACGTTCGACACACAGCTAAGCGAGGCTAGCACCGGCGTGAACTTCAACCCGGCCGGCACGCCGTACCTCGCTGCCTCCGACGACACGATGGACGACACTTACCCTTCCTTGATCAGTGGGATCGTGTACGTGTCGAATGACGCCACAGATGACTCGTCGTTCACCCGCACAGCGGTTAACGGTGTCTGGATTGTGGGCAACACACTCACCGCGATCGCGTCTTCGAGCAAGGATCCGATCTACTTTGACCTGACATATGACAGCAGGTATCGCGACAACCCGCCGCCGGGATTTAGAGGCCCGGCGCAAGTGGTCGTCTCCCCCGGAACCTGGCGGCAAGTTGTAGACTAGAAAGAGCGCTTGAGAGAACCGCCCGGGTGGACTCGTCGCGGTGCGTACACCGGATGAAGACCCCTATCTGGCCGGTTCCGCCAGGCGCTCCTATTCAAAACGATCGGAAGGACGAACCTGTTCGGATTGTACGCCTACTGCGGGCAGGCTACCCAGCCTTCCGCAACGTCCTCGCTTCCATCCACTGCACGTTCGTCGTTCCCGTCGAAATCACGCCAGATGATTACGGTAATGCCGTCCGGGTTCCACAAGCACAGATCGAAGCCGAAAGAACCATGCCAGTTCGCGTTACCTGCGGGGTTGGCGTTTTCGCGGACGTTTACCTCACCGCCCGGAATAACCCAGGTGCCGTACCTTACGCCGGGAACGAAATCAGTGATCGCAACGGTGGCTTCCGTCTCGTTGTTCCCGGGGTGGTAATTGAAGATTGCCATTCCGTCACCCCCGGTCGCCGCCTCCTCCGTTCCTGCGTAAGGCGTGATGTCCTTGATCTTGATCGCCGCACCCAATGCGATACCTACGCACACACAAACTGCCAACACCAATGCCAATCGATTGAACTTGAACATCTCAATTTCTCCGGGAGTAGAAACTGACGACACCGAATCGGGACGACGCATCCCGACCGACTCGCCTGGGGGACGCCCTACGTTACTAGACCCAGCCCGCGTTGGTCAAGCGTTTTTCTGATCGTTGGGTGTTGTCGCCCGGGCAATCCCCGGCGAGGCGTTGTCCGGCAACGACGACCGCAGTGCTCAAGCGTTTGAATTCGGCTGGATTTCCCGGGGGTCGATCCCCAGCGCCTCCATACGCCGATAGAGTCTGCTGCGGGAAATGCCGAGCAGACGCGCCGCCAGCGTGCGTTGCCCCTTCGCGCGTCCCAGCGCAGAGAGGATCTCCCGCCGCTCAATCGTCGTGAGCATTTGGTCCAACGGTCCCATACCTGAGGCTGTGTTCTGCGGAAGATCACCGCCTTCAAGCTCCAGGCCGGTCGCGCCGTTCTCTGGTGTCGACGGTTTGTTTACGTCGATCGCGTCTATCCTTGTGGCCATCGGGCGTTTCCTTTTTGTCCTATGGCTAATCAACCCATCCACAGCACCCTGACCGTGGTAGTGGGATTATAAGTGGGTGGGCGTATCGCTTCAATGCGCCGAATCCACTGCGGAACTTTAATGTTAAGGTTGCCAGAACGACAACACGCGGTCCACTTCTGCTTTACTTCCGATCACACGGGGGGTTCGTTCGTGAAGAGCGGTCGGTTCCTTTTCGAGCATGCGCTGCTTCCCATCGGTGGCCGCGCCGCCCGCCTGCTCCGCGATGAACCCCAACGGATTGGCCTCGTACAGCAACCGGAGTTTGCCCCCAGGAGCCTTGTTCGTGGGTGGATACAAA
>JBARRC010000063.1:0-1673 GCA_049644045.1 Phycisphaerae bacterium | reverse complement strand
GGTAACGACGATTCAGGCGCTCTTGAAGAACCGGCGCGAAATCAACATCCTTGACGGTGTCGAGACGGTCTACGACACCGATGACGTGACGCCCTTGTTCACGCGCAACGTGTGGGTGGATGTGTCTGGGCTGGTGCAGTACGACGGGACGATCGTTCCGCACAGGGTTGATCGCTACACATGATCCTGACGCGCGGACTCGGAGAGGGCGGGCCGCTTGTCACGCATGGGTTAGGGCAGGGTCTTGCTGCACTGCAGTATCCGGTATGGGATACCGATCAGGGGGTCGCCCGAAACTTAGCCCGGAACCTTGCCCGGTACCAAATTCAGGATTGCTGGGTCGGGGTCCTCTGCGAGCCTGTACCTGCGGGCAGCAACTACCGCGTCACGGCACGCGCAACTGCGCGCGCCATGGCTATTACCGAGGGGATGATCGCAGGCTCCACTCCACTTTGCAGGGGAACAGCCCATGCCAGAGTCTCGTTGTCTGGGTACGGAGTCGAATGCGGTGCGACTCCGATCGTTGACGTCACCTCCTCTTCTTGGGTCTCGACTACTGGTCATCGTCTACGAATTGGTGGCGGTCGCGTTCGCACGAATGCAGGGTCGCGTACCGTCCCGACCGGCGCCGTCGCTATCGCTGGATCACCCGGTACGGCTACGGCACAGGGGATCAAAAACCCGACTGACGAAGAAATGGTGACCACAGTGCTTACGGCCCTGCGGCGTCGCCGCTTGACACCTCGTCGCAGACGACCATAATTGCGCCCATGACGCCAAACGACATGGCTCTCTACGAATCCTTGATTCGTATACGGAATCTCCCCGAACTCGCTGCGTTCAAGTCCATGCTCGATTCTGAGCTGGCCAGAGAAACAGGGATGATGGTCGGCCTTGCTGATGAAAAAGCAATGTGGCGTGCCCAAGGGGCGTGTCGCATGATCATCAAGCTGAAAGAACTTATCGAGGACTCGAAATCTGTCCTTGGTAGATCGCGCCCGTCGAATGTTGTTGGCGGGAATTTTGTATCGAGTAACAGCCCATAGCTGAATTGCAGCCCGTAAAGTCGGCGCACATAAGCGAGATGGCGTGAAAGGAATCTGACAATGGCATTGCCGCAGACAATCGAGAGACAAGCAGCCGAAGCCGAGCAGTTGCAGAAGGATATCTACGAGGATCAGGCGCCAGCCTCCACGGAGGAGCAGCCCGCCTCGACAGACGAATCCACTGAGACGCCCGTCGTTACTGCTGATGTCGTTGAATTGTTGCCGCCTGCCGAGCCAGCAACGCGTGAGGAAGATACTGCCTACTGGAAGAAGCGGTTTGTAACGGTACAGGGGAAACTCGACGCCGAAATGCCGCGCCTTTTCGAGCAACTTCGTAATCAGGGTGAGACGATCAAGCAGCTATCGACTCAGCTTCAAACGAAGGAGCAACAGGAAGCACCATCTCCCGCCGCGACTGAAACGCTGGTGACTCAGACTGACATTGATGCTTTTGGAGACGACCTTATTGATGCCATGCGCCGTACGGCGCGGGAGGAAGTAGGTAAGGTCATCGCAGTCGAACGTGCCGCGCTGGAACAACGTTTCGGCGCAGTGGAAACACAAGTGGGTGAAGTCGGACAGCAGGTTGTGAAAACCGCCGTGGATACCTTTTGGGGCGATGTAGCT
>JBARRC010000062.1:0-6180 GCA_049644045.1 Phycisphaerae bacterium | reverse complement strand
GGCAGGTTCCGGCGTACCGAGCCCCGTGGCCACCAGCTCGGCTGAAGCCTGGAATGGTAAGTTCTCCGCAGCCACCAAGCATGGCAACACCCAACTTCCACACTATACGTGACACCAACGGCGATGTGTGGTACAATATCAAGGTGCCATGGAGGGGGATGTACGTATTGCCGAATCGGGGGGTGTCCGATGATCAAACTGAAGCTGACACTGGGCCGCTATCACTTTGATGCACTTTCATTCGTTCTCGCGATCGCTCTGTGCGGCAGTCTGACACGGCTGGCGCTGGCCCAGCCGGTATCGACCCAACCGGCTGCGAAGAACACCGCGAAACCCGATCGCACGAGGCAAGCCGCCGAAGAACCGCTGATCGAGGCGCTCCCCGCCGTCGTCATCGAGGTGAACGGTACAGTCGAATGGGCCAGACCGGGTGCATCACCACTCGCCTCCAGAGGGTGGATACCCGTCAAATGGAAGGACCGGTTGTCGCCGGGCACGCAGATTCGCACCGGGCTTCGCTCCTACGTACACTTGCAGTTCGGCAAGACTACGGTTGTGGCCCTTCGCAGCGCTACCCACGCCAGCGTCGACCAGCTCTATCGCAGCGCAAAAACGGAGCACATCCGGCTTGGACTCGGATATGGTACGGTCCGCGGCGGGTCAGTCGAGGGGAAGGTACGAAGCGACGTCGTCGTTGATTCGACCGTGGCCACGCTCGCCAAACGCGGCACCGAGGGTTGGCAGATGCAGGTCGAGCCGATGACCGGGCGGTTCAAGATATCCCTGGCGGAGTACGGCCTGGTCGAGGCGATCAAGAAGCTCCGCAGCGCCAAGCGTACGTCGAGGCGCATCCAGCCGGGCGAATACGTCACCGACGCCAACATCGCCAACATGTGGATCAGGCAGGACATCTTCGATCGCAACGTGAAGTTCTACCAGGCCGACGCCGTCACCGTGGCTGATGCCGACTTTTCCGCAGAGAACACGCGCGGCTACGGCGTGATGGCCCCGGGCGGCGGCTCGACGCTTGTGGATGCGTCGGGACGGACGAACGCGGACTTCACACTCGACCAGATCGCGGAGAACTTCCCCGGCGGGACGCTGCCGCCGACAACACTTCTCGTCCCGACAAGCCCCGTCGCACGCCCGGAAGGTAACTTCGGCACGGGACAGACGTTCCGCGTGCTGGTCCCACAGACCGCCCAGCGGGCGATCTCACAAAGCGTCAACCGCACGGGAACGCGTCGGCGTTAGTCTAACGTCAGAAACCAGCAAAGGCATCGAAATCCGAGCCGCGCCCGTAAGGAAGCGGTCTTAGCGGCCCAAATGTTGCTTTGACAGGTGAACATCTGTCGGACACGCTACATAATGCGAATAACGCCGAGTATTCCACGAATACTCCAGGGATAGCGAATGCCGAAGACGTAACGCGAGGCACCAGCCATGATCCACGTAACTATCTTTGCGGGCCATGATGGCCGACTGCAACCCAGCAAGCGGTTTTATCTGACGTTGTTCGGGGGTTGCGACCTGGTTCGGCCAACCATCGCCCGCGAGCTGCTCACGCAGCGCCAGGCTGAGCGGGAACACCGACGGGCCGACCACAGACCTTTCTTCCTCACCATTTTCGCTGGCGTGGACATCAAATCGCCCACCTTGGCCGAGGAGTTCATCGATCTGCGCGAGATGATCAACAGCGGTCTGCTCACCATGCAGGATTGGGAGCGATCCATCGTCCAGCTCGGGCAAAGCGACGGGGCCATCGCGTCGTTTACCATCTTTGGTGGCTTCGATGAGTGCGAACTGCCCTCCGAGAACGAGGAAATCGACAGCCTCGCCATCCAGCGCCACCTCGGCAACATCCCTGAAAGCGCCGGGCAGGTTCTCCAGTACGGCATTGGTCAACGCGGCGCCCAGCGAACCGCGACCATACGCCAGGCGATTCTCGCAACAGCCTGACTTCGATCATCCGCACTCGCCTCTTATTAACAACCTCCTCTATGTGCATGACTACGGTATATTCTACGTATACACTTTAATGCCAGTGCAATAGGAGTTATAGGTAACACATTGCATGGCTACGTTTTTTGCCTTCCGGTCCCCTACCTAGCCCGGATAATTCACCGCGGAGCACGCAGAGATCGCAGAGGGGCGAGAGATGAGAGGTTACGGTGAATCAGACGGTTTACACCTGTTGAGAAAGGCTGCTCTGTGGTTTTGCTGTGACTTCTTCTCTAACAATACTCTGCGCTCTCTGTGGTATGAATAATCCGGGCTAGGAACCGCACCTCTCTGACGTCCTAGACACGATTCCGCCGCGAATGGCCTCTCGCCGATCCGCGCAACTTTACGTTAGAGCGGGCAAAATGGGCCAAAGAGGAGTATCCCCTTCGCCACGGTAGCCCCCGTATCTAGTGCCTCACCACAGCTCAATTGATAGGTGGGTGGCATGGCCAAGCGAAGCGCCGCCATGAACCAGGGATGCTTGTTGGCAGCGTCCAACATGCCGGCGCCCGTCTTCGACGGGCTTGGGCATGCCACCCAACGCCGTGAACCTAATGTTGCGTGGATAGCTTCTAACCCATAACAACGAAAGAAACAGCCTCCATGCCGATGTTGTCTTTGTCGCGACGATATTGCATGGAAGCTTGTTATGTCGGCTGGCAATCACGGGCGTACGGGAGGTACGTCGGGGTCGGCGGTCCCGGAAGGAACTGGCAGGGATTCGTTAAGGCTTGGCGGCGGCTCATGTCCGGGATGCCGGACACCCTGAAGGGTATCTTCGAGAGTGCCACCAAGGCATCGCGGCGCTGGCGTCGTCGTGGGGACTTGCGGCGGTTATTGTCCGCCGGGCTTCGGGACGGATATGTGCGGAGGACCTCCAAGCGTGCCCGCGATTGGCTCCATAAGAACCGGTGTTCAAACTCCGACAGCGTTTGGGGATGGTCTTCCATACTCCAACACACTACATGACATGTTTGGGCAAACTCGGCCAAGGGGATACCCCCTTTGGGCGATTATCGGATGGAATACCGATCGGACATTTATACAAGATCGCTGTTTCACGTGAAACACATCGTGTTCTGGCACACACGTAGTCAAAGTGGGTTTTCTTGGTGGCATCACGTTCACCGGCCCCAAGCTCGACGTAACAGGTCAGTTATCTGCATTGCATGACAGGTGAAACCTAAGTGTACGTGGAAATATTCCCTCTATGCTGTGTCGTTATGTCGCCACTTCCGCTTGCGTGGTTTATGTTAAATTACCCATCCACCCGTATCTCTGTCGACCTATCTTAACACCGGTGAAGGCAGGGTGACCACGTTATGTCACATTCCCCCGTGTGGCTTCATCATCAGGTCTTTTTTTGGATATCGATTTGCCCGCACACGATATCGAGGCCTACGATTCTATCGGACGCTTAACGCGACACGTAACCTCGTCCACACGGCGCAGTCGGTCTGTTTGCACAATGCAAACGGAGGAGCAAACCACGAAGGACGATCCGCTTGACCACCCTTTCAATTCAGGAGGAGCGGACTTGAAAGCGACGAAGTCGGCACTTATGGCTTTTGCACTCGTGGGTGGGGTAGGTTTCGCAGGTTCTGGAGTTTTCTATACCGGGCAACTGACGGCATTAACGCGGGAAGCACCACGAAGCGCGTACGGTCGAGCTGGCGACCACAAACATGAGGTTTCAAGGATCGAGGACGGGACTGTCCCCAAAGCAACGGGTCATCCGGAGCGCATTTCTGGACCGACTATCGCAAGGGATTCAGATGTAGAGGATCCCGAGAGCGTCAGTGTTCCCGCTGACGAGAACACACGCAGAGGATCTGCACCGGGTGAGATTGCACTGCCGCAGGTCAGTGCCCTTCCCGTGAACATCGAGGTGCAGAGGTATTGCACCGGCGGGGTGTGCTCGGATCGAGGGGATGCTGCCGGGGAGGGTACCCTCGTCTATAGCAACACGCTGGGGCAGTGGGTGCTCGGCGTGTCAGCTTCTACCGCCTACGGCCTGATGGCGGATGACATCGCAACGACGGCCGTCGCTGGATGTGCCCTTGATCGGTATACGACCGTCGTGACCGGGGACAGATTTGGTGACGGTTCCGGCGAGGGTCCTTACAGCGTCGACATAGGGCTTTACGCAACGTGTCCCGGCGCCACTCTACCTGGTGACGACCCGCCGCTCATCCCCGATACCGACTTCCATTTCCTTTTTGAAGACAACGGTAGCTATGCGATCACGTGCCAGATGCCGGCGCACGTCGATGTGCGTCTTCCCTCCAACTTCTACTTGGGGGTGCACTTTAGCCGTGGGGAGTGCGGCGTGGTCGTAGGTGCCCCGCCCACCCTCGGATTCTCTGCGGACCTGTACGACTACCCCGGGAGTCGGTGTTATGCGTGGGCCGGTGGGTATCCTGATGCCGCACATGCTAGCTTTCGTGCCGAGATCTACGTCAGAGATGAGTGCGACAACGCGTTCGCGGGTTACAGGAACAGCATGCAGGCCGGTAATTACTACGCCCCCGGTGCGGGGCTCCGCTTCGCCGATTACATCAGGTTGGGTGTACCTGAATGTAACGTTATCGCTTACGAGGTCGCCATTAAGGGATTCGGGCTCTTCAACTTCGACCTCCGGACCCATCTCAGCAACTCCGATCCGGAAAATGGAGGCGTGATTGTCGGTACGAGAGGAACCGCCCTCTCTATTGATGACCGTGTCCAGATCGCGCGCGTCGACATTGATCCACCGATCTCGTTGCCGCCGGACCTCTGGGTCGCCTTTAAGAGCAGCAGTTCCATCGCCGGCCCGATCATCACGAATTGGGAGGCAAGCCTGGGCGCCAGCGAGGACTTTATTGCCGTGCACGACGGCACCAGGTGGGTATCGGACGATCTCGGCGACGTCATCTACGCGGCGTTTGACATAAGCATTATATGCGAGGGATCCCCGCCAATGGGCGCTTGCTGTGACATGGTCTTGACGGAGGATCGCGCTTGCATGGGTGGCGAGAATGATGGGGACACTTGCACCGCCGATTCTGATTGTTCTGATGGGAAGTGTGTGGGTGAGTCCGTCTGCCGTGAAGTCCCCGAGATGAACTGCGGATTCCCGGAGCTATGGAGGATTGGCGAAACGTGCGGGGCTGCATGTTACCTCGGCAAGAACGATGGGCTGGACTGCATCGACGACACCGACTGTAAGTTCTGCCAGTATGGCGAGCCCCCCGATTACACCTACGGCGATCCTTGCGAGGAGGACGAAGACTGCCTCGAAGGCGGCGTGTGCGCCGGCGACTGCGTCGGTTCGTTCTGCGAAGGTGGCATCAACGACGGGAAGGTGTGCAGCCGGCAGGCCGACTGCCCCGGGTATAGCTGCGCGGGCGGTCCAGACGAGGGGCTTCCGTGCGATCCCGATGACCCCGATGACTGCCCGCAGAGTTACTGCAAGCGCGCCGAATGCGACGATGCGTTCCCCCATTCGTGCGGGCTATCTGCGTGCTGTACCTTTGACGGCAACTGTTTCAACCTCACCGAGAACGAGTGCTACGAACATCCCCCCATGGACAGGCCGCGCCTCTACTTCCCAGGCGAGTACTGCTATGAGGGAGGCTTCTGCTGTCCGTGGGTTGCGTGCCTGGACGGAGAAGGCGACTGCTGCGAAGCGCACGATACACCCGGGTGTGAGGATCCGGTTTGCTGCGAACTGGTGTGCAACTACTGGTGGTGGGATCCGTGGTGGGACCCTTACCCGTATGGGTACTGCTGCACGGACAAGTGGGATGAACAATGCGTCTGGCTGGCTGCCTACGTGTGTGGTTGCCCCTACCCCGGCCCTCCAAACGATGAGTGCTGGGACCCCAGCCCCGTCAATGGGGCGAGACTGGTGGGCGTCCCCAGCAGCACGGAGAGTGACAGCCTGCACGCGACGGAAGACCCGACCGATCCCGGTTTCTGCTGTCATGGGGGGGTCGACTGTCCCGGTGGGATGTGCTGCTACGCGGGCAACGAATTGTGCAACTCCAGCCAGTATGGGTTGTGCGTCGACGGCGAACGCGACGGGAAGCCGTGCGATCCCGATCCACCCAGTCCCCTACCCGGACCCGGGAGTCAGGGCTACGGCACGGTGTGGTACAAGTTCGTCGCACCCGACACGTCGGCGGAGCTTTTAAC
>JBARRC010000061.1:0-2841 GCA_049644045.1 Phycisphaerae bacterium | reverse complement strand
GGCGACGGGAGAGTTCGGTTACGAGTCGCTCGGCAAGACGGCGGAGGACGTCGTTCTGGATGGCGACTACAGTGTCCTGGATTATGCGACGGGCAAGGTGAGTGCCGCACCGTGGGATGTCACCGGTCTGTCGGGCCCGGATTGCCTTCGATGCCATCGGGCGCAGCGAACCGTGATCGACGGCGTGGACATGAACTTTGTCTGGCGCAAGGACATTCTGGCTGCCGGTACGGCCTTGGTGAATAATGACGGAGAACCGGTGCCGGCTTTCACCGCCGCCGGCACGGCCGGTCAGGGTTGGTTTTCCGACATGGTGGTCACTGCGGCAACGGCACCAAAGTGTCAGATCGACGGCACGGTCAGCGCCGCAGATGCTGCGTTCCTTGAGGAGTTGGATACCAGCGTCGAACGGAGCGCCGACCCAGCCGTGCTTCAGATCGACTATTCGGTTGGCGTGGCGGACGGCAACCTTATGACGAATGAGGCCGGCGCGGTCTTTCTATCCCCCGCTTCCGTGACCTGGCCGCCGAAGGACCGGGCCTGTTGGGCTTGCCATCCCTATGGCACGATCACCGGCACGGTGTGGTTCGATGACAGCAATGTGCACTACAGGAAATTCAACAATCTTAATGATGACGACCCGGCGAATGACATTTCACCTGAGAACAGTAGGGTCTGTACGGTTTGCCACATCGGTGATCTAAATCACAACTTCGCCAGAGGGAACAGTTTCCAGATTCAGTACCGCAACGACCTCGACTGGACGAACTTGCGACACTGCAGAAGCTGCCACCTGCCCGTGCTTCCCAACGGCGAGCCAAACCCTGGGAAGCATCCGGATGCGCCGGACCTTCCAGGAGAGACGATCATCCATCTGAAGATGGAACCGCCGAACGATTACGTATCCTGTCAAGGCTGCCACATCCCCTATTGTTTGACTTCGGCCGTGCTCTTCAGAGACATCACGATTCCGGGGGCCGTCGGCACCACGTCGCAGTACTACTCAGCCGATCCGCTGGACCCGTCCAACCCCGACAAAAGCCGCTGGTATCCCGCGCTTCGATGGAAGGAGGACGTCGACGGCGTTATGCGGTTGTTTCCGGTCAGCATCTGGATCATGATCTATTGGGCCGACTGGCATCAGAATGGCACCCCGGATGATCTGAGCGACGACATCATCTCGCCCATCTACACCTGGCGGGTCAGCCAGTTGATTCCCGAGCCGCTCCCCGTCGTTACGGATGACAACGGCGACGGGCAGCTTGAAATCAACCGCCCCGAAGAGATTCTGGCCTACATTGATGTGCTGAAGGGACCTGACAGTAATGGCCAACCCGTGGCAGTGAATCCGGTGCTCGTCAGGGGCAAGCGCGTCTGGTATGAGGACCCGGAAGCACCGGTTGGTGTAAGCTGTTTCGAACCCGAGGGCGCCGGCATTCCGTTTACCTGGTATCCCTACCTCTGGGGCAAGGACCACAACGTGCGCCCGAAGGAAGAGGCTTGGGGTTATGCCGAAAACCACGGTCCCGAAGGTTGTCGGGACTGCCACCGACCGGCCACGCACGATGCGCCGGTGTGGGATCGTTTGATTCTCGTGGACCCGTGGGGGCCCAATGGACAACCGGTGTACCAGACGGTCAGACAGATGACCGGGACTGATCCACCGTAAGCCGCTCGGCATTCACCTTGCCCGCAACGCATTCAAGCATTCAAGGATTGGCTTGATCTTAAGGCGCGTCCGGTACGTGATCACCTCCACCGGCAACTGGGGGAGTTCGGCGGCGACGGAAGCGGCGACGGCAACAATGATCGGCGTGTCCGCAAACAAAGACAGGGTCTCGCGTTTCTTTTCGAGGTACTCCGGAGTCCAGAAGCCGACGATCTCGAGATAGACTTTCGTTCCATCGTCATGGCACACTACAAAGTCCGGTACGAACACTCTCTGACCACGGACCAGAAATCCTCCCTCTCTGTGCAAACTCCAACTCTCTCGCTTTGGACCAAACTTTTCGTAGAAGGCTCTCTCTACCTCAGAATCGAACTCATCGTCGGCCGACAGATGACTTCGCAACCGATTGCGGGGTGACAGTTCGAAGGTTGTGATTCCAAAGGGTAGGCGCAGTCGAGCGGACATGTGCCAGCCGCGACAGGCCAGCAAGCCGGGCAGGAACCTGGCCATATCGACACCGTAGCGGCGAGTGTGTTTCAGCACAGACGCCGGCCCGGAGAATCTGATCCTGTATTTTTCAGAACCGACGGCCTCGATCTCGTGCAAGAGTCGATTGAACTTGGCGTGACGGAAGATCCGCCGGAAGTCCTGCCGTGCTACGACTGTCATTTCCTCGGCCCAGAACAGCAGAGTTTGGGCCTGGGCCACATTGTAAGCACGAAGCAGTTCTTCCGGTGTGGTGTAGCCGTCCAGTTTCTTCAGCCGGTGGAAGGCAGGCAGGTCAGCGTACATGGCCCTTTCGATGTCCGGCCAAGTCATGCCGATCTTCGTGGCGATCGCCTGCTTGACCTCGTTTTCGGCATGCTCGAACAGTGCATTCGGCTCAGTGACCACCGGATGACGCTGCGCAGCCAGATCGAACACACGTTGCCTCAATCGATACGCCCGGCCATCGACATCGGTCTGGTATTCACTGGCCTGGTCGAGTAAACGGATGAAGGACCGGATACGCTGCGGTGGACAATCCGGCTCAGCCTGAAAAACAGCCTCTGCCGCACGGTGTAGTTGTTCGCGTGTTTTGCCCTTGCCGTGACGGTAGACGCTCAGCAGTCGATCGACCAGCGGCACATAGTGGGCGTGGGCCTTCCGAGTCAGGCAATCGGGATACGCCC
>JBARRC010000060.1:0-1725 GCA_049644045.1 Phycisphaerae bacterium | reverse complement strand
GGGTGATCCAGAGTGCGAATTTCAGTGCTACTTTCATCAGGCTCGACCTCGTCAATTTAGACAGCCGACGGCCGCAGCCGATCCCGTCGGGGCGGGCGGCTGCCCGCAGTCCTGCCGCGGCTGGATTGTACAGCCGACCTGGCGCCTCGGGGATAGCTGGCTCGCGACCCACCGGGACACGACGGGGCATCAGGCACGGCGTCGACGCCGCCCCATGGTGGGGCTACCCGTTGACGCACGGTATCCCCCGACGACCATGGCGAGAACAGCGTTCAAATCGCGCTTTGGCGGCGACCGCTTTTCCACTCCGACAAGTCAGTCAAGGCGGTACCCAAGAACTTGGCTCATCGGCGACGGCGCTCGAAGAACTGAGGGTTGGCTTGCACAAACTTGGCGATCCAGCGCGATACGAAGGACTCCGTGCCGCTCCTTATCCATACATAGCCCAGCAGCGCGACGATCAGCGCACCGGCAGCATCAACAATCAGGTCCTACATCGTGTCGACGAGACCGCTCTTTTGCATATTCAGGCCGAAGACGCCGTCCATCCCGAACTCGAATATTTCCCAAAGAGCGCCGGCTCCCAGGGCAAACGTGAACGAGAAGAACGCCACAAACCCCGCTTTCATGTGAAGCTGGATTTGGCGTTCCTCGTTCAGCACATACACCAGCATGAAGCCGAACATGCCGAGAAGCAGGGCGGAGCCGGCGTGTAGAACCAAGTCCCACCACCAAAAACGCACGTAGTACGCGCGCACTTCGCCGAGGAACAGCGACGCGAAAACGAAGATGATGACCAGTAACTCGAACTCCGGGGGGATGAAGACGCGGAACCGTCGTCGGAAGAGCGCTAACAGCATGATGCAAGCCACGGCGAATGTGTCGAGCCAATGCCGCTCGACCGTGGCCAACACAAGGCCGGCCAACATCGCCAATTGAATGGCAATGAACAAAGACAACTGTGCAACACGGAACCGCGACATAGGGGTCTCCCATCGCGTTGAACTTGTGGCGTGGTGACATGGCCAGACGATCGCAGCCGCCCCTGACACGCGCTGACGTCCGAAAACGCGCGCCGTCGGCCGTACCCGAGACCGTGAGCAAACCAGGAGTGAATCAGAGTATGAATCTCAGTGCAGCTTTCATCTGGATCACCTTCGGCTGATCCGGCACCTCCCTCTTGCCGAACCGTGCGATTCATCGCAGTGCTGTCCCAAATTCCAAACCTTGCCCAATTGTACAGTAGCTCCGGTGCATGAGGGAGGGGTGGGCTCCGAAACCCCGGGATCCTGACCATGCGATAGCTGCAGTCCGGTCCACTCAAGGCGTTTCGGGCATCTGACGCCCTCCGCGATCGTCCCCCCGCCTGCCAAGCACGCTGTCGAAACCGCCCCGCGACGCCCGTTGCCCCTGACGACCCCGACCAGTCTAATCATGAGTGCCCGGTGCGTCAGCCAAGTTCAGCGCCCTACGCCGATGCGTTGCTCGCCGGCACCAGGAACCTTAAGGTTGAGTCGGCAGAAGATGATGTCCATTCTTGAGCAATTGCAGCGAACATTCCGGCTCGCCGATGCGGCGGACATCGCGCTGGTTGAGGATGTCCCATCCGTAGTTGGAGGTTGAAAAGAAGTATGGCGGCTCGATCCTACCGGTATGTAGCCGGGCAGGATTGTGAATTCTTTTTGAAAGGAGCCGCCATGAAGGCAGCGTATCAGATCGCAGATC
>JBARRC010000059.1:0-7695 GCA_049644045.1 Phycisphaerae bacterium | reverse complement strand
GTGTAGCATGTCGATCCTTCGGGCGTTGACACCATTTTCCTTCAAGATCGCAAAATGTGCCTGACGATACATATAGTGATGGTAGTGCCGTCCGGGGTAGACCGATGGATCGGTGCCTCGCAGTATTAACACACCTGATCTTCTCACGGGCGATTCACGGAAGGATGCGTGAGCGACGTTGCGGGCGATGTCCCTGTGCTGGGGGTGCGTGGCGCCCCTGACATCACAGGATCGAGACCGGCCAATTATCAGCGCGGGTCGGGTCGCCCAGGCATAGCCTGGTGCGGCGGAGGCGGAATTGCTCTTCAAGGACGTGAAGGATGTGACGGCATGAGCGTGATTATCAACATCGGTAGTGTCTCTCGGGCACTGCCGCCCGCCCTGGCACCAACGAGCATACCGTCCTCGCAGTCACCCGTTTCACAGACATCCGGCGGGGATAGGGTCAAGCTTTCCAGATGCGGCCCGGCTCTTACCCACGCCGAGGAGGGATCCAGCTTCTGCACCGCGCGGACGCGCGCGATCCGTGCCGAAATCCTGGACGGAACCTACGAAACACCCGAACGCATCAACGGGACGGTTGAGCGCCTGCTCGACGTCATTGTCTAGCCCGGACGTCCTGGCATTTGCGGCGCGACCACCACTTATCCGATGGAACAGGACTGGGGCAGAACCATAGCCTCCCTGGAACTGTTTTGGGTGTGCAATGTGATGCCCAAGCGGCAGATCGAAAGTAGGCTACAGGCGTCACCGCCGCCGGCGTTTGCGGCGGTCCTTCTTGCTCATCGTGCGCCGGTTTCCCCTTGTGGAGCCCTTAATCTTCGGCATCTCGCCGCTGGCTGCGGCCTTCGAGAATTGCGTCCCCATCCGGAGGCGCTGCGTGAACGATTGACCGCTCATCGCCTTCATCATGTTGCGCATCGGTTCGAACTGCTTGACCAGTTGGCTGATATCTGAGGGGTCGCATCCCGCGCCGCGGGCAATGCGCCGCCGGCGCGACGGATCGATTATTTTGGGGTTTGCCCGTTCTTTCGGCGTCATCGATTGAATGACCGCCTCGAACCGGACGATCTCACGCTCATCGACCTCCATATCTCCCAGGGTGTCGCCCATGCCGGGGATCTTCTTGAGGAGGTCCTTCATCGACCCCATCTTCCGCACCTTACGGAGTTGAACGAGGAAGTCATCGAGCGTCAACTTGCCCGACGCCATCTTAGCTTCGAGCTGGGACGCTTCCTCGACGTCGTACTGTTTTTGAGCCTGCTCGACGAGCGTGAGAATATCGCCCATCCCAAGGATGCGCCCGGCAATCCGGTCCGGATAGAACTCCTCGAGCGCGTCCATCTTCTCGCCGACGCCGATGAACTTGATCGGCTTGCTCGTGACCTGCTTGACGGAAAGGGCAGCCCCGCCACGCGTGTCACTGTCGAACTTGGTGAGGATGATCCCGTCGAGTTCGAGCCGTTCGTTAAACACCTTCGCGGTGTTGACCGCGTCCTGGCCGGTCATCGCATCGAGGACGAGGTAAATCTGTTGCGGGTTGCTCGTGGATGCGATCCTGGCGACCTCATCCATCATCTCTTCGTCGATCGCGAGTCGGCCGGCTGTGTCCAGGATCACCACGTCGCGGTCGGTCTTTCTGGCCTGGGTAATGCCGTTGCGGCACACTTTGACGGCGTTGTGATGACCCCGCTCGGTGTAGACGGGCACGCCGACTTGGCTGCCGATCACTTCGAGTTGGTCAATGGCGGCCGGTCGCTTCAAGTCGGCCGCTACGAGCATCGGCCGCTTCGCACGATCCAGCAGGATCTTGGCCATCTTGCCGCAGGTCGTCGTCTTGCCGGACCCCTGCAAGCCGGCCATCAGCAACACCGTCGGACCGGGGGAAACGAAGGGAATCTTCGGATCGACGGGACCCATCAAACGCACGAGCTCGTCGTGGACGATCTTGACCATCACGTCCGCCGGTCTGAGCGTCTTGATGACCTCCGCGCCGATGGCCTTTTGTTTGACCTCGTCGCAGAAGCTTCGGGCGACCTCCAGGTTGACATCAGCCTCGAGCAGGGCGGCGCGGATCTCGCGCATTACCTCGGAGACGTTCTCCTCGGTGATCTTCCCCCGCCCGCGAAGACCGCGGAAAACGCTGTTCAGACGTTCACTCAAGGCGTCAAACATGGCGATTCTGTTGTAGAATGGATCACGTCCAGCGTCAAGCGTTCCAGACGTTCAAGGAGGCGTTGCTGATGATGACCGAGAAGAACCAGTTGCATCTTACACCGAACGAATTACCTCCACTCCGCAGAGGCACGGTTTGTTACCTTGTAGGGGCTGGCCTGAGCGCGGAGAGCATCTACCAAGTCCCGACGGCCGTAGGTTTCTTCTCGCGCGAGTTCACGAAGCACTACCGAGACGAGGAAAACCAGACCAAGCTGCCAAACGACGATTGGGACCTGGGCTATCTGCTTGATCGAATCGAGAACGATTACGGCCCTCTTGCCGAACTTAATCTCGAAACCGTCATGACGGACTTGTATGTGCGTGCGTTTGGCATTGCCAAGTCGTGGGAGACGTACGACTATGTTGGGGCGCTCAGGCGACCAATCCCGGAGTTGCGCCGGGATTACAGGCTCCTGCTTCACTACATCAACGAGCGTCTCCCCTGGTTAGACCGTTCGTCGAAACGCTGTAAGAAGCTGGAAGCCTTTGTGGAACTGGTTCGTCGCGAGGATTCCGTCGCCACGCTCAACTACGATACAACATTGGAACGCCATCTGTGCGAACGCGAGTTCCCGTCCGGCAACCACCTGGGCTACTTGAAGTCAAGCGTAACTCCCCCCGGGAGCACAGTCGGGGGTCCCGCACCGCCGATGTTTCACGGTGCAAAACCGTCCGGAGAGCGGGGCGTATTCACCAAGCTTCACGGCTCGAAGGACTGGTTCACATGCGCCAACGAGCTTTGTCCAAACTCCAGGTATATCCAACCGATGGGGCCGTGGGACCGATTCCGAGAAGTCGAGGAGGAAACTACTCAGGGCGCGCCCCGTTGCGCACAATGCGGCTCCTCCCGACGCCGGGTCATCGTTCCGCCCACCGCGACGAAGCCGTTCGAGGAGTTCCCAAAGCTCGGCGTGATGTGGGCCCAGAGCTATGAGGCCTTCCGTCGGGCGCAAAGGTGGGTGTTCGTCGGAGTTTCCCTTGCAGCAACGGATTTCCACCTTTCCAGCTTTCTGCGATCGCTCACCCGCGGTCAAGTCGGAGAGAAGGTGGGACGTGAGGATTCCTGCGACGTTTGCATTGTGAATCCAGACTACGGGAATGTCGCGCAGCGGTTCGTCGACTCGCTGGGACCGTGCGCTGCGCACGAGTTTCGCGCCGGGGGTAGGCTGATCTACGTGTTCGATTCCGTCGAGGAGTTCCTGACGAAGGCGCGCGCTTCCGACCAGAGAAAGTCGCCGGACGAAAGCCCGCCGCACTAAGACACAAGCGGCCACCCGCGTCCATCACGCATCCACGTAATCGCATAGCGCTTCCGGGTCCGGAATTGGCAGTCCGTCCTCCCGGAGGCCGTCGAGGTGAAAACGGATCGCCTCGCGAATGTTCGTGCTTACCTCCTCCCGTGTCTGCCCGGTTGCGACGCACCCGGGCAAGTCCGGCACATAGGCCGAATAGTTCCCATCGGCTTTCTCAATCACCACCGCGTATCGCATCAGCGTTGCTCCTTCAATCCTGCCTGTTTCAAAACGCTATTCAAAGTGCCCACAGCGAGATCATCGCCCAGCTTGCCGGCAACAGTCACTCGCCCCGGCTTGGACCGGTGCTTGTACTGGCGGTGACCGCCACGCGTTGCGACGAGAAACCATCCGTCCGCCTCAATCATTCTGATCACCTCGCGCACCTTCATGTTATTGGCTGCATCGAACCTCATCAACGTGCTGACCCACCGGGTACATCAGGCGTACGAGCTCGTCGTGGACGATCTTGACCATCACGTCCGCCGGTCTGAGCGTCTTGATGACCTCCGCGCCGATGGCCTTTTGTTTGACCTCGTCGCAGAAGCTCCGGGCGACCTCCAGGTTGACATCCGCCTCGAGCAGGGCGGCGCGGATCTCGCGCATCACCTCGGAGACGTTCTCCTCGGTGATCCGCCCCCGTCCGCGCAGACCGCGGAAAACCCTGTTGAGTCGTTCGCTGAGTGCGTCAAACATACCGGTTTTGTTTTAGACCCGGTTGGCTAACCGGTCAAGGATGTGTCAGAAAAGGTGTCAGGATGATTTTTTCGCGTCCTTGGGGAGCCTGCCGCGTGGGCGAGGGGCGATATCCAAGTCAAAAAATCATCCTGACACCTTTTTCTCTACTATTTGGCCGATGATGGGTGTAAGCTCTCGCGTGTACGCCGGGATCGGATATGGTAGTAAGCTCCAGGCGGAGGCAAAGAAGTGTTGGGCATCAAGCAAGAAGAGCAACCACAGCAGCCGGCGGAGGGTTGGATAGGTCCGGCCCCCTGGATTGAGACTCCGCTCCCTGGTCCCAACGCCAAGGCGCTGATCGAGCGCGATCATCGTTGTAGCTCCCCTTCGAATACTCGTAATTACCCCCTCGCCGTTCAACGCGCGGTGGGATCAGTCGTCGAGGACGTGGACGGAAACCGCTTTCTCGACTTTGCAGCCGGGCTTGCGGTCTGCGCGACCGGCCATTGTCACCCCAAGGTCGCAGCCGCAATCGAAGCACAGGCCAAAACGCTTATTCACGTCTGCGGAAGCGATTTCTACTACCCACCGATGGTCGAGCTGATGGAACGCCTCGCGGCGATTGTGCCCGGGAGACACCCTCAGCGCGTGTTGCTGACCAACAGCGGAGCCGAGGCGGTTGAAGCGGCCTTCAAACTCAGCCGTCGTCACTCAGGCAGAGAATGGATCATCGCGTTTCAGGGTGCGTTCCACGGCCACACCCTCGGCGCGCTCTCGCTGACCTGCTGCAAGGCAGTGCAGCGCGAGCGTTTCGGACCGCTTATCCCAATGGTCGCTCACGTATCCTACGGGAATGCCGAGGCGATCGAATCGCAGTTGTTCAAGCACCAGATGGCACCGGGCGAGGTGGCTGCCATCTTCGTGGAAGCTCTGCAAGTCGAGAGCGGTTGTATCATACCCGATTCTTCGTTTTTGCCGAAGCTTCGCGCACTATGCGACAGGCATGGCATTCTTCTCGTTTGTGACGAGGTTTACACCGGGACCGGCCGCACCGGCAAGTGGTTTGCGTTTGAGCACTTCAATATCGTTCCGGACATCATTCTGATGGCCGGCAGCCTCGCCAGCGGCATGCCGCTCGGAGCGGTCATTGCGCGGGCGGATGTGATGGATTGGCCGCCCGGCGCCCAGCGCAGCACTTTCGGAGGCAACCCGGTGTGCTGCGCCGCTGCGCTTGCGACGCTGAAACTAGTCGAGTCCCAATACATGGCCCATGCCGCCAAAGGCGGCGAGCGCCTGCTCGCTGCGCTCAACCGGATCGCCGAGAAGCGTAAGGTTCTGGCGAACGTCCGCGGGCTGGGGCTGGTGTGTGGGGTCGACGTCGTCAACCGCAAAACAGGCAAGGCCGATCCAAGGCTCCGCGGGCGAATCCTGCAGGCATCGTTCGAGCGCGGTTTGATCCTGCTGCCGTGCGGCGAACACAGCATCCACTTCTGCCCGCCGCTTTGCATCAACGACGCACAGCTCGACGTGGGAGTCAGACTCTTCGACGAAGCCCTCGCCACGATCGCGTGATGGGCAAAAACGCCAACCCGGATCATTCGCGACAACGGGTCGGGCGTTGCGACCATGTGCTAGCGCCGGTTGGTCGCAGCAGGTCGGCGGAGCTTGATTTTCATATCCCGCCGCGTATTCCTCGATTCCCCGAGGACTTTGATGGCCCTCTTGATGTCCGGAACCTTGATGACCACCATGGTCTTGCCCCCCTTGGCCCCGGTCGTGCAGTACATATACCCGATGCTGATATGAGAGGACGACAGGCGCTCGCACAGATCCGCCGCCGCCCCAGGCCGGTTCGCCAACGTCACACCGAGCACATCCGTTTCGGTGATCGGAACGTTGAGCTTTTGAAGAATGGACCGGGCTGTCCCCGGATCCTCCACCATCATCCGAAGCACGCCGTGCTCCACCGAATCCATCATGGCGATGCTCGTGATGTTGATCTTGGCCTTGGCGAGTTCCCGAAAAATCTGAGACAGCACGCCGGGTTTATTCACGAGAAAGATGGAAAACTGCACGTACTTTTCCATATATATCTCCAGTTTGTCGGAACCTTGCCAAGCCACCAGTATAGTGACCCGTCGAGGTGATTCCAGGGGGGAATCCCGATTATGCCGACTTTGGGGACGATATCCGCCCGGAGGCTCTCCGACGTACCGGGTAGCCGATCGCCAGGGAAGCGTATCGGACGGGCTTCCCGGCCTGTCTACGTCAGGGCTGCGCAAAGCCAGCGCCGGGGCTCCGGACCTGGGTGGCCTGGGTACGCCTTCGGCGGACCCGTACGTTCCGGTCCAAAACCGGCAACGCAACAAACCGCATGTCACGGGTCAACTTCGTTGACCCATGCCACGCACCGGATAAAACCCGGTGCCACACTTGATCGTGACACCGCGCTTAAACAGACACAAGGGCGGGTTGTTCGGTGGTGGGGACCGGCGAACTGAGTTCGCGGCGGGTGTGGAGCCACTCGCGGAGGCGGGCGGCGTCGACGGGGTGGTTGCCGAGCATCGAAATCTCTGCGGCGGCTGCGGCGTTGCCGATGTAGGCTGACTGCATCAAAGTACTGGCAGCAGCGAGGGAGAGCGTCGCCCCGGCCAGTAGCGCATCACCACAACCGAGGCGGTCGACCGCATAGCCGGCGAACGATGGAAGCTGCTCGCTTCTGAGCCGGCTGGACCATTCCGGCGAACGGCGATCCTGGCTGCGGCGCTGAAACACCACCATGCCGCGCTTCTCGAGGGTAACAAAAAGATGTCTCGCTTGTGTGCGTTCGAGCATTTGCCACGCCACGGCTGACAGTCCCGAATCATAGTCGTTGAGCGTCGCTCGCAACTCGCGTTCGGTGGGGCAGAGCAGATCGACGTTTTGGAAGCTGAGCATGTTGGCCCGCCCGCTGCTTACATCTGCCGTCAACGTACGAACGTTGTGCCGGAGCGTGGGCAAGACCCGCGTCAGCAACCCCCCCGTAATCATCCCGTAGCCGAAGTCGCAGAAGATCACTGCGTCGGCGATCCTGGATTGCTGTTCGAGCAGCAGGGCTGCCCGCCGCTCCGCCACCGAGTCAAGCGGCAGAACCTGCCCACAATCCACCTTGAACAGCTTGCTGTCTTCGGCGAGAAACCGCGTTTTTTCGACGATCGCCGGCCGCGATTCGATCAGGTGCGATTCGACCCCCTCGCTCGCCAGCACCTCGGAGACCATTCTGGAGCGCTCGTCAGTTCCGCCGGCGCTGAGCAAAAACGCATGCGCACCGAGGGCGGCCACGTGACGGGCGACGATGGCTGCACCGCCCACATAGCTGCGTTCATCTCGCTGCACCAGGCTCATCATCGGCGATTCGCTGGCCACCCCCAGTGCGTCGCAAAACACGTACCGGTCGATCACGGTATCCCCTACGACGAGCACATGCAGATCGCGAAACCGTTCCAGGGTCTCTTCGATCGAACCTGCG
>JBARRC010000058.1:0-4007 GCA_049644045.1 Phycisphaerae bacterium | reverse complement strand
TGCTTTATGTATGGACGGGGCACGAGGTGAACCCACTCGCTGATGCGATCATCAAGCACATGGGGTTCAACTGGACAATCGTGTTCAAGCTCGCACTGATCGTGCTCGTCATCGTCATCTGCGAGGTCGTCGGTCGGCGCAACGACCGCACCGGCCGGAAGCTCGCCATCGCGGCCGTCGTCATCAGTGCCGTTCCCGTCGCCTACACCTTCGCCCTGCTCTTCCGCGCCAGCCCGGTTACGGACGAGGAAGTGGAAAACGCGGTGACTGCCATACGCCTGATGACGCCTCCGCCGTGACGCGCATAATGCCGCAACAAGTCGCAGGCTTTAGGCCGCGCCGGGTGCCACTGGCGGCTTGTCCGCCAGTGCCATGGTAAGCGAAGATTCGCGTCGAGACAGTCGCCGGGTGCCACCGGCTCCCGCGCACCAGCAGAATCCGCGGCAGTCCGACAGGCCAAAAGCGCGCTGGACAGCAAGGCACGGCTGCGTACGATGCGGAAAGCATATAAGAGTGTCTACCACCACCACCACCACCATAACCGAACCGCGACCGTCAGGGAGCAGTGCTTTCACCGAGCCGCGGGTTCAAAGCCCCGCGCGGTGTTCCGAGCGGCGACGACGCAGTTGAGCACGGTTCTGGTAGACGCTCTACGACCCCGGCACACGGCGCGACGGGCCGTAACCCGTTGACAGAAGGCTTTTACGCAGGTATTCCGTTGAAGCGTGACCTGGAAGCAAAGCCAGAAAGCGGGTTCATCTGGAAACCAAGTGAACAGAGACTAGGAGGAGTCGCATGTCCACAGCCAAACGCGCCAAAGTCAAAGGCAAGTCTCTCGCGAGTCGCCTCACCGGTATCTCAACGCCGATCGGGGGCATCAGTTGGACGCCGCCCGTTGATGAGCGCGACAAAGCGAGGCGTCTTATCACCTTCCTCAATGATCGAGGCGTTCTTTTTGAACCGTTCGATCTCGAAGTCGGTCCATACGTTGTTGAATCCGCGATTAAGATTCGCGAACGGCTCACGGCGGACCTTGAGGATGTTGCGGAATCCTCCCCTCTCGGCGAGAGCCTTGTTGCCATGCGTTCTGCTTGCCGCCGCTTCCTGCGCTTAACGCAGAAGCCTCCGCGCGCGTCTTACCGAATGGGTGAAATCATCACCCATCTCGGGGAACTTCGCGCACTGTTTGGGCTTCATCTCGCCAAGATCGCCTGTGCGTACGATCTTGCTCTTGACCGGTACTTGGAGACGATTCTGCCACCGGAGCGAGAGGAACCAAACGAGGACGAGAAGAAAAAGCCCAAACGGAAGAGGAAGTCGTCCTAACCGCTGCAGTTGACCAACGACGCCCGCGGCGGACAATGACCTTGGGCTGTCCGTCGGCTCTCGCGGGCGGCTCGCAACTGAGCGGAGCATCGTTGTAACCAGAAAGGAACTGAACCATGGGATGGCTCTCACTGTTGCCCTCCGGCATCGCTATTGTGCTCTTCTTCAAGACGGGCCACACCGTCCTGATGGTGATCGCAATCGTCGCGCTGGTCGGGTGTTTCTGGTCTTGGGGCATCATGCACAACTACGCCACCGAACTCGCCAAGCGAAGGTCGAACTACACCGGTGGATTCTATGACGTCACCAAGCGAGAGGCCCACAGCGTTCCGGACTGGATCACGGTCATTAACATGGTCTTCAGTCTGGCGGGGCTGGTTCTCCTCACCACTGGCATTGTGCTGACGATTCGGAAATGAGAGAGGTGCCAACAACCAAGTGGACTTTATCGTCTGTAAGCCGCGCGGACGCGGCTTTCAGACGAAGGGTCACTTGAGGCGTTAGGCGGTAGGAATGAAGAGGATAGCGAGTTTCAAAGATTCACATGCGGTGCTCCTGCGCTTCTTTGAGAAATGGATGCAGCGCATCGATGACCGTTGCAGCAAGGACGACCAACGTCAGGCAGCCTACTACGTGTGGGCGCGCTACTGCATGTCAATGCGCACGCTCGAAGCGCTCCTAGACCCACACCTTATTCCAGACTTGGCTGTCATCTGCCGGGGTTGCTTGGAATTCGATGTAGCGCTGGAAGCAGTACTCAAGGACGAGCAGATGGCTCGTGAGTACCTCGAGTTCGACAAGCACGCCAAAGCCCATTACCTCGAGATCCTCCGTAAGCAAGGCGATCTTGAGCGAATGCTAATGCGCAGAGGGCAGTTCCAGGAGATGTTTGGCGAGGCGCCAGAGGGCTTCAAGCACCAGTCGTGGTGCGTGAAGAAGGAAGGCACGACGGGACTCATGCGCTCACTTGGGCGCCAGATCGACGTGCGCGTCTACAATGTGCTTTCGCACTTCGCGCACGGCTCTGTTTGGGCAATGCAAATGCTCGACGGTCGAATAGAGGATCCAGAGGAGATGTTCGCAACGCTTATCGACAGCACCTACACCCGCTACTTGAATTCATCACGAGCGTTTGTCAGGTTCGTATGGCAGCCGCTCACAACTCCCGAAGGGGAAGAATGCAAGAACGATTTTGTCCAGGTCATGTCTGAGCACATTAAGGGAACCACGTAAAACGTTCGTACGCCGAGCCTTCCTGCCGGGCGTAGTCTGGCCGAGGAACTCCAGGTTGAGGATGATCCGCGAGGGGCGGACGATACAGATCAGAACCGCGACAGTCATGGAGCGGGCAGGTCGGCCCGGAGACGACCGCTCTTCGTCGGGCCGCCGGCTCTTGGACCGCTCGTTGACACTCGCGGTACTGATCGGGTCGCGGCTGGGTGACATATCCGGGCGTGGCGCGGAGATGCCGCTCCCTCACGGTCGCGGTTCGGTTTTGTACGCCGAACGACGAAGACATGCTCGCCTGCGCCGAGTATGCCACCCAACCCAATAGGGGTGCGAGAAAGGATTCTCGCACCAGCACGACGTGTTCTGACCGAATCCCGTGCCCGCTGGCAATCCGTACCGGAAACGGTTTTAATCGTTGTCAGCGGCGGGCGTCGCTGGTGCGAGATTCCTATCTCGCACCAGCACGCGTTGCGACCCGTGTGAACGTTCGTCGTGTGGTGCAGCACAAATGTGCCCGCACGTCCGCGCAGGCTGAAGCCTGCGGCTCAGTGGAGCAACGTAGGGCAGGTGGTTCACCTGCCGTAACGATCTTGAGCCGTGATGGGCGCGGCAAGTCGTTGACCTGCTGCATCTGGCGAGCTGGAATCAGAGGCAATGCTCACTTCCATGAGCCGTGATCGAACCATTTCGAGACGCACGGAATCCACCATTCTCGTGGCGATTCTGCTGCTCTTCGCGGTCATCTCCATCATCGGCATCACGTGGGGTTTGCCCAGTCGGAAGATCGACAAGTATCTCTTCGGCGATGATCCACCCTGGCCGGGTGAGAAGATTTACCGTTTGGCGAATGCCGGCGAGAAGTTCTCGTTTGATCGTGGGGCTGATGTCGACGTCGACCCGCTGGACAGGGCGTCCGACGAACCCATCCCGCTGACGGCCACCGAAGAGGACGTGGCTAAGATCTACCTGCGGTACCGCCTGTACACCTATCAACCCGATGAGATGATCACGATGATGGCGCTCGCGGGCATGAACCCCCGCAAGCTGGATCTCGATCCCCGCCTGTATCAGTACGGCGGGTTGTTCATCTATCCGATCGGTGCGTTGATTGGGGCCTGCGGTCCTCTCGGCCTGATCGATGTGCGCAGCGACGTCGTCTATTACCTCGATAACCCCGGCGAGTTCGGCAAGTTCTACGTCGTGGCCCGGGCCTACGCAGCCGTTTGGGGGCTGATCGGTGCGATTGTCGTCTTTGCAATCGCTCGGCGCCTGAGCGGGCCACGCGCGGGATTACTGGCAGCGTTGTTGTTTACGCTTATGCCGGTTGTCGTCTGCATGGCACACGAGGGTAAACCGCACCTGCCCGGCGCGGTGCTCATGCTGCTGGCCGTGTTGTTTGCGATGCGGCATCTATCCGAACGAACCTTATCCAAACGAGCAGCGGGCTTTAG
>JBARRC010000057.1:0-3158 GCA_049644045.1 Phycisphaerae bacterium | reverse complement strand
GGCGTACCCCGCTCACGATCCTTGTCGCTGTACATCTTGTCGATCAGGGCTTGTAGGTCGTCGAGGGTCATCAGAAATCTCGAATAGCGAATGAAGAATAGCGAAAGCGTGGCTTCTCTGCTTCTCTTTCGCTATTCGCTATTTATCATTCGCTATTCCCCGGTAATACTCGATCGCGTGGCGAAGGCCTTCCTCGAAGTCCACAAGCGGCTCGTATCCCAACAGCTTCTTCGCAAGCGTGATGTCTGCACACGAGTGCCGGACATCGCCTGGCCTCGTGGCGACGTGGTGAGGTCTTACATCCGTCTCCAAAAGCCGATTGATAACCGCAATCACCTGATTGACGCTGATCGACTCGCCGCACGCCGCGTTCACCACCTCGCCGTACGTCTTGTCAGCTTGCATGGCCAATATGTTTGCGTGCACGACGTTGTCAATGTAAGTGAAGTCCCGCGTCTGCTCCCCGTCTCCGTAGATGGTCGGCGGTTCGCCACGAAGAATCGCGGTCACGAAGGCCGGGATGGCCGCTGCGTACTGACTACTTGGATCCTGCCTCGTGCCGAAAACATTGAAATAGCGGAGGGAGATCGTCTCAAGCCCGTAACACTCGAAGAATGCGCGGGCGTACTGCTCCCCAGCACACTTCTGGACGGCGTAGGGGCTAAGCGGCTCGGGCGGGATGCGCTCATGCTTCGGCGATTCGGCGGTGTCCCCGTAGGCCGAGCTGCTGGCTGCGTAGATCACCCGCCGGACCTTCGCTTCAACCGCGGCCCGCAACATGTTGAACGTGCCGTTGATGTTGGCATCGTGGCTTGGTTGCGGGTCTTCGACGGATTTCGGGACCGACGGGATCGCGGCTTCATGAAATACGAAGTCGATATCCCGGCAGGCCTCGAGACACTGCCGCGGATCGCGCATGTCACCTTCGAGCAACTCGAAGCGATCGGACAGGTGGGCCAGGTTCTCGCGACACCCCGTGGAGAAGTTGTCGAGGACGCGAACGTGATGGCCGAGTCCCACGAATCGCGTCGTCAGATGCGACCCGATGAATCCGGCCCCGCCAGTTACCAGGATATTGGCCATGTTGAATTCCGTTTCAGAACCTCTGCCAAGCCGTGAATTTTAACCCGCACGGACGTCCGCGCTGAAAGAGTAACCCCTAAGTCAAAAGACTTCAAACAGCGCCGCATCGCCGGGCCTTAAAACGACGGACAGTGCGATGCGTCCGCGGGTGGCGTCGACCACATGGCCGCCCGCCCGATCGCACGAAGGCAACACCTCAACCGCACGGTTCGCAACCGCCCCACCGATCATCGTGGGCAGCAACACCCGACCGCGGGCGTAGCGGTCGGCAGCGGGGTTCAACACCAATACGTATCGCCGCCGTCCCCGCTCCAGCGCCGTGACCTGCACATCGATCCCGTCGGTTGTGACGTTGGCGATCGGCTCAGCAGAGAAACCGTAGAGCCTCGTGCCCCAGTGACGCGCGCGGGTCAGCAAGGCTTCGATCGCTGCTGCCTGTGCCGGGGTGGGAGGCCCGGCCGGTGAAGCCAACGTGCGGGGGTCCCCCGGAGGGCGGCGGTAGCGATCGATGACCACACCGGTGGTGCGCCCGGCACTCAGACCGGCGTGGAACTGCGCGAGCCATCGCTCCACGGGCGATGTTTGCGGATCAGTCTGTAACATGGCTGCATCGATGATAGCATGCCCCTCACCCTTGCCGCCGATTTCATCACCGCCGAGCACAACACAGGTGATGTTTCGCTGTTGCAGCTCGGCACGGAGTGCAGCAGCACGGTCGGCTGCCCGCCGGCCGCGAATCGGGCCAATCAGAAGACCACGGAAGGCGGGATGGCTGGTAACCTCGCGTGGGATGGTTCGCGCAAGGTCGCTTACGCCGGAACATTCCATCGGTAATGCACCGGTAAGGACAAAGTGCTGACACCGCCGGTCCGGGACGATCACGGTCAGGTCCGTCTCGCGTGCGTAATCGAGCAGGGCCGCGCGGTCTGCATCCTCGACGTGCCGGAGGGCCACGCCGTCGAATCCCCACGCGGCGATAGCTTCAAAACTGCGAAAGACCGCGGCGACGCCCGTCCCTCGATCCAAGCTGATGAGCTGAGGTTCCACATCGTACCGGACCGCGACCAGATAGCGATCAGCGGTGGGGGCCTCAAGCGTCGCGCAACCGGGAGCCGCAAGCACCAGCCCGACCATAAGCGCTAGCATCGGCGGGAATGGCGATCGGAGTGCGACGTCCTTCGCCGGTTGACGGTTGCCGACAGACGGGGATACACTAAGCACGATAGCACGGTCCACTGTAAGGAAAATGGTCCTATGTCGATTCCATCGACAAAGCATGCGCGACTGATCCATTCTGTTCTGCCAGCGGTGATCGGTCTTACCGCCTGTGCGACGCCGCCGCGCGCCGCGGACGACGCGGCCCGGCGGGAGATGCTCGCCCTGCTCATGCCCAGCCGGATCGAGATCGTCGAGCCGTTCACCCGCGTCAAGAGCTTCGACGACGATACCACGCCCGATGGTATCGAGCTTTTGCTCCAGGCTGTCAATTCCCTTGACAACCCCGGTCTCATGATAGCGGGCAGGGTGCGGGTCGAGCTGTATGAGTATGTGCCGGCCAGCGGCGATCAAAAAGGGCGCCGGCTGGAGCACTGGAACATCGAACTCACCGATGCCCATTTGCAGCGAACATACTGGAACGCCTTGACGCAGATGTACGAGTTCCGCCTGGGCATCGATCCTACGAAGATTCCGGCGGCGGACAAATATGTCCTGGCCGTCGCGTATGACTCACCGCTCGGGGAGCACCTGACGGACGAGTGCATCATCCACTACCGCCCCGCGGCGAACCCGCTCGGATCTGAAAAGGTGTCAGGATGATTTTCTTGACACTCGCCTGCGGCTGGACATCCCCCTTCGCCCGCGCGGACGTTCTCGAAAGGACATTCAAAAATCATCCTGACACCTTTTCTTTTCCGAGCACCTTGAGAAGCAGTGACAGCTTTGTGACCTCGACGGCCTGCGGGTCGATGTCCACGCCGTAGATGTTGTTCAGCAGAATGCGTTTCTTCTCAGCCGTTGTCAGTCGCCAGTCTCCGCCCGGTCCCTGGAAGATTTTCGGCTTCCGCCCCTTGGCA
>JBARRC010000056.1:0-14257 GCA_049644045.1 Phycisphaerae bacterium | reverse complement strand
GGCCGAGAGTTTGAGAGTTTCACGCGGGAGAGGGGACGGAACGGCCCTCGAAACCGCAACCGGGCGAAACAGAGACCCGACGAGCGTTAGGTTTGGCACTGCGAACCAGACCGCTCGATCCGCTCGCGTCCGGGCCTCTCCCACTCGCGTCCGCCAAGAGCGATCGCCACCAAGCGTTGTTCCGGTCGAACGGTGAGACCCCTGAACTCGGTGATTTGATCGCGTTCGACGCCCCCTGCGCAGAAACGCGGTTCACAAGTGAGGGGTCACTGACTCCGGCCTTGTCCCAGGAAAAGAGGCGGGGGGAATCGAATACCGTTTCCCCCTGTTTCGTAAGCTCTTATTTGACAACAACTTAGCTCATAACCTTCGGTAGATACTGCGGTTACGAAGAGACTCAACCAGACCACTCTTGACCGTTAAAGCCGTTTGTAGACCGCATTTACTGGGGACTGACTGGGGACGAGTTTGGGATCCCGAGGGAGGTGGGGCCGTGACGCCGCCACCGTTAACCTGATGACCCTACGAGAAAGTGGCCAGGGCAACCAGTGCTGCAACGGCCTCGCCGCCTAAATGCCATATAGTATGGCCACACTCCATCGGGTGTGGCCATTTCTTTCGGCGCCATGGAATAATTCGCGCCTCACTTCACTTGCGCTGCGCGCACAGGCCTGTCAGAATCCTGGCCGTGTTCTTATGCTCTTTTCAATCAGGAGATAGCCATGGACAAGAATGTTTTGGTTCACGAGATGACTGAGCGGTTCCAGGAGCTGTACACTCAAGCGTTGGCTGCGTTGGAGGATACGCCGGATGGCGAGTGGATCAGTGGCTCCGAGCATGCCTTCCGCGACGCGTTTCAGCAACTGCTGACGGAGAGTTATGAAGCTGCGCTCAAGAACAAAGTAGAGCAGCACCCAACCGCTGATCAGGCGGCTTTTTCCCCCTCAGGACAATCCGACGGCCCGTCTTCGTAACAAGGGATCCCATCCCGTCTCCGTGTTGACTGCCTGCGGAACGGTCGATCTCCATCGCCGCTACTTCTGGTCCAAAGCCACAGGGGGGTTGTATCCCGTGGATGAGTTGCTGGGGATCGACGAGGATTGGGTGTCCGTCGGCGCCGCGGAGTTGTGTACGCTGATGGGGGCACTGCAGGGTTTTGACAAGTCCCGTTGGGCGCTGGAGAAAACTACGGGCCTTCGCGTCAGCAAAGAACGGCTGCGCCAGATAACAGAACGAGAAGCCGATCAGGTTGAACGTCTTCGCAAGAACGGAGAACTGGCCCCGAACTGGAGGGCCGGGCAGGTAGCACAAACGCCTCACGCCCCATCCCGTGTTTACGTCGGTGCCGATGGCGTCATGGTGCGGACGGTCACGCAGGAAGAGAAGCAAAAACGCCGTAAAAACCAGGCGATTCGCCGCCAGCAGCGGGGACGAGCAGGATTGGGTAACCACAAACCGTTACCCCCGTTCCGACTCGGCAGCGATCAGACATTCAAAGAAATGAAAGTGGGTATTTTCTATGATCAAAGCAAGTGCCGTGTCCACGCATTCGCCACGGAGCAAAACTTAGAGGGCTTCGGCGCGTTGCTGAAAAATCAGGCAGATCAACTCGAACTTCATGATGCGGACGAGAAGATCTCGTTGAGCGACGGCGGCCCCTGGATTCGTAACCAGTTCCTTGAGCACCTCAAGTACCTCGACGCCATGCTGCTGGACTTCTACCATCTCAGCGGCCATATCTGGGACACGGCCAAGTGCTGCCTGGGCTCCGGCCAAGAGGCGGAGAAGTGGGCAAGCAATCAACTCAGCGAGATCAAGAACGTGGGGGCTCGTTCGGTAATCGATGCGATCGATACACTGGCAACCCGATTCCGTGCGCAAGCCAAGCAGGAGAGTCTTCGCAAACTCAGACAGTACATCATCCAGCGCTGGGAGATGGTGGAATACCCCGACGCTCTGGCCCGCGGCTGGGACATCGGCTCCGGTCCGACCGAGGCCATGTGCAAGAACCTGACGCTACGGCTCAAACGCACGGGCATGAAGTGGGATCAAGACCACGCCGCCGGCATGATGAACCTCGTCGCACTCCAGGAAAGCGGCCAGTGGGACCAGTATTGGAGGGCTCGAGCACGCCGGGCCGGGTAATGCCAAAAAATCTAGCCACACCCCACTCCATCTGCTCAACGCTAGCTCATCTCTTGCACGGGATCAGATCTCACGGTAAGATTCAGGACCCATGTGAGTCGCAAGAGTCACATTCCAGGGGAACTTAGAGGTGCCGTTGGGGTGTTCGGTGATGGTCCCGCGGATCCAATGCAAAACGGTTTTCCTCACGATGCTGGCCTTGCTGCTTTCTACCCCCGTCCGGGGGCAGATCACACCCCGGTTGAGGGGCGACATCGAGACTGAGGTCGATCTGGCCCTCCAGGCCTTTGACGCTGGCCAGCTGGACGTAGCGCTGCAACACTTCCAGAAGGCCGTCGATGTGGCGAAGACGTTTGACCCTCAGATTGAACACTACCTTTTGGTAGTCAGGAGGCATGCTGATAAGGGGGACTTCGAAGCCGCCGGGGAGGTCGCTGAACAGGCGCTTCAGGACTACCCGGATTCTGGTGTGGCTCACTGGCTGCACGGGCGGATGCTCCGCAAGGTTGGCCGTAAGACGGACGCGTACGAGGCGTTATGCAAGGCCGTTGAGCTGGGCCCCACCAACGAAGCCTCCATCAAGGAGCTTTGGGAGTTGCTGCACGAGAGTCACCAGCCAGAGATGGCGATATCGCACTTCAGCGAGTGGGTGGAGAAGTGGCCGGATAATGAGTGGTTGCACCTCTACCTTCACCTAGCCTACAAGGACGTGGGCAACAGCCGTCAGGCCGCCAAGGAACTCCGGCGGGCGATCGAGTTGACCCCGGATGAGTGGACCTACGCAACTCATTTGAGCCTCGTGAAACTGCTGACTGACCTAGAGAGCCAAGCAGCCGCGGTGGCATTCTATGAGGGGCTTGCGCCGAGCAGTGACAAGGCCAAAATGGTGCTCAGCCAGCTGCGCGTCGCTCAGGGCCGGATCGACAATGCCAGAGACTTGCTGACCGAAGTGGCCAGCCGGGCCGACATGGACGTCCAGATGCGCTACGACTTGGCCGGCTTGCTGGAACTTGCAGGCGATGCCCTGCGGGACTCCGATGAGGGATTGACTGCAGATCAGCAGGAGACCTTGCGCCAGCTGTACGACGAGGCCGCTGAACAGCTTCGTCAGCTCCAGGTCCGGCTAAAGCACGCCGGCATCACGGACAGCCAATACTACAACGTGACAAAGGACTACGGGCAGGTGCTCGTCAAAGGCGGGCGAACCGAAGCCGCGATCAAGGAACTCAGGAACGCCCATGCTTGGTGGATCAGAACGAAGCCGGAGCCGCCGACGGTGATCCTCTTCGAGCTGGGCGTGGCATGCTACCAAGCTGGCCAGCGCGATCGTGCCGAGGAGTACTTCCGGGACTTCCTGAGGAACCTCGACGAGGCCGGCTATCGAGGGGATCCCGAAACGCTGGAGAAGCTCGGCGACATATATAGAGAGGATGGCAACTATCGCAAAATGGCCGAGGTCTTTGAGCACGCGGTGCGCGAGGACCCGGGAACCGCGCGCCTGCGCTACCAGTGGGCTTGGGCCCTGCTTCACGAAGGAATCCGCGAGCAGGGCGAGAACAGACAACTGACCCTGGAACAATGCATCTCCGAGGCCAGCAGACTCCTTGATGACGTGAAATACGGACACCAAGCGACGGTGCTGCTTGCCCGAGCGTATCATCTGAATAGGCAGCCCGGCAGGGCGGTGGACAAGCTCCGGGAGGTCGAGCAGTCTGACGAGTGGGACAGCAGCTTGAACGAACTCATGGGCAATGCGTTGCTCGCGAAGGGCAACAGCCGAGAAAGCCTGACCTATATCAAGCGCGCCCGCGCGGACCAGGAAGACAACGTGGACTTGGCTCTGCTTCACGCCCATGCACTCGCCGAACAACAGGAGGTTGAGAAGGCGCGGGGTATTCTCAAGCGGATCACCACGATCGCCCCTGGCCACGTGCAGGCGTGGTCCGACCGGGGCGACCTGGAGCGACGCGCGGCCCAGGAACTCCCCGTCGAAAGAAGGCCCGAGGTCCTCCGGCAAGCCATCGAGCACTACGAGAAGGCCCTGGCCCGCACGATCCGGGCGGATCTGAGGTCCCAGCTCCGAGCGGACATCGATCGAGCCCAAGGCGATCTGGCAGCCGCGACGGCCGAGCTAGACGCCCGGCGCGAGCGGAAGACCGTCGTCGGCCAGACCATCGTGTTCCTCTTAATCCTGGCGATTCCGGTCAGCATCATCTATGTACAATATCGGCGGCGATGGGCGATGCGGTGTTTTGAGAATCTCCTCGCGTTGGAGCACGACCTGAGGGAGCTGATCCGGCACCAAGTCGCCCGGCAGTGGAACAATGAGTGGGACCGGCTGGGCAGTAAGCCCTTCCCTGGCCGAATCGACTACGACTCACTGGTACGCCAAGCGGAGAGACAGGGTTCCGGCGACGTTCTGTCCGTTGCCACTTTCGGGAACCTCGTCGGAGTCATTGACGCCGGATGGGAGGTTCTGGGATTGAAGGATCGCGCGCGCCCGGCCATGCGCAAGCTTGTGATTGCTTGTTTATCGTACCTCACGGACTGCCGCAACGCGATCGCCCACAGCGGCGAGGTAGCCTTCCTCGGGGCGCGGCGTTTCGCTGACCGGGATGATGCCGAGGCACCCGAGGACCGCAGCGTCCGCCACGGTTACGCGCGGCGCGCGAGCCTCGCCAGCCACATGAACCACGAGGTCAATGCCAACATCCGAACGGTTCGGAGCAACCTGGACCTACAGGTCCATGAGATAGCGGCCGCGCCTGCGGAGGCCTAGCGGCAGCACGGTAGAAGAAAGGACATGATAGGCATGTCCGTACGACTGCGACGTATCAAAACCCAGTGGAAGACAACGAACCCAGCCGATGTCAGCCTTGTCCTCACGGGAACCGTCGCGCTGATCACGACGGTGCTTCTCTACAAGCTGGTCCTGCTACCCGGGCGCGAGACCTTCATCGGCGAACTGTTCTGCCAACGGGGAGAGATTCCGTATGTCATCGCGTTTCTCAGCGTCTGGGCATTTGTGATTCTGGTTTTCAAATGGACCAGTCAGCGGGCGCAGGCCCAGCCGCTCCAGTATGAACTCCTGCCGGCGGACTCCGTCCGCGGCCTTGGGCCGGAAGATTCAGAGAGAGTTCAGCGGCACGTTCTATCCCCCGGCTTCCATCCCGCGCGGTCATTCCTAGTCAACCGCATCATGCTTGCGCTCGAGCATTTCGAGCGGCGGAAAAGCGTGCGGGAGGTCGCCGACATACTGAGCGCTCAGGCCGACATCGATGAGGCCCGCGTCGAGTCGAGCTACGGGCTGCTGCGTTTCCTCATCTGGGCGATTCCCATCCTCGGCTTCGTGGGGACGGTGCTCGGCATAAGCACGGCGGTCTCCGGATTCACGATTTCCATCGAGGTTGCCCAGGATCTGGAGGTTGTGAAGCGCTCCCTGGGCCAAGTGACCGACGGACTGGCCGTGGCTTTTGACACCACTTTCGTCGCCCTAGTGATGGCTATCGTCATTATGTTCATAACCAGCGCGATCCAGAAGGCCGAGGAAGATGTACTTCAGCGGATCACGCAGTTTTGCATCGAGAACCTGTTGCTGCGATTGGCCGTCTCTCACGGTGCGGTCGGGTTCCACAATGCTCAGGAGGCGTCACAAACAAAGGCAGAGTCATGACTATCAGGCGGCGCGCCCAACGAATGCCGACGGTTTCCCTGTTCCCATTCTTCAGCGTCCTGCTGTGCGCCATGGGCGTGATGCTAGTCGTCGTGTGCGGCCAGGTCTTGGCGTCCCTTGGAGGCTCCCTTGAACAGGTCATCGACATCCCCGGCTCGGTCGAGCTGGACTCCGTCTGGGTCGAGTGTCGCAAGGAAGAGGTCGTTATCTATGAGCTCCCTGGAGCGCAGCGCGTTCCCTCCGAGGAACTGGAGCGGCTCCACTCGAGGTTCCAGCAACTCCTGGACCGCCTGGAGGCCCGGCCCGGCCAGCAGGGGCACCTCGTGTTGTTGGTCCGCCCGGACGGCATCGGAACGTTTGATCGATGTCTCGAGCTGGCGGATAAACGCGAGGTGACGCTGGGCAAGGATGCTCTGCTTGCCGTAGGCGAGCTGCGTTTCATCAGGGAAGGCAAGCCGGTTTTGGCCATGGAAAACGACGAATGAGAGCCCGAAGATCTAGCCAGACTCCGAGCGCGTCGCTCGACGTCTTCCTGGACGTGATCACGTGCTCCCTTGGTATGCTCGTGCTAATGTCCACGGTGACGGTCCTGTTGGGCCAGGGCATAAAGATCAGTCTCGGTGTTCCGGTGACGGAGAAAGAGCCGCCTGAAGATATGCAGATTCGGTACTTTGAGTGTGCCGGCGGTGAGTTGTTTCCCGTCTCCGATGCGGTCTTTGACGAGGTGATTGCGGACTTCCGAACATCGATCGCCGCCGGTAAGGTGTGGGCCGGCCGACGCCGGGTGACGAACGCCTATTATGAGCTTCAACTGGGACCTAGCATATCGTACAGCTACCAGCGTCTCAAAGGGAAACCCGGGTACGCGTCGGAGACCCTGAAGGACCCGCAAGGCGGTTACATGCGGCACCTGGGATCGCTCGACCCGGAAAATCAATGGATCTTCTGGTTCGCTCGGACAGCTTCGAGCTGTTCAGGCTGGCACGCCGCGTGGCCAACGAGGAAGGTTTCCTCATCGGCTGGATGCCGTTTGAACAGAACCAGCGATTACGGTTCGGCTGGGGGCGCGGGGGAAAGACACCAACACCCGAAAGAATGTAGGAGTCCGTTGAGCATGTCCATCGAGGTTCACTGTCCCCGCTGTCGGAAGCTCCTGTTCGTGGAGCACGCGACCGCCCACTTGCTGAAGTGTGAGTACTGTGGAAAGATCTTCGTACCCGAGCCAGGAGGACGTAGCTGGAAACCTTTGCTCGTGTTAGGACTGATCGTCGCTATCCCGGGCACGGCGGCGCTGCTGATGTGGATGGCGGGATCCTATGTGCGCAGCAACTTGCCCGACGATTACAAAGAGGCACACCTCGTGCAACTCGATGAGCAGGGCAGGGGGCAGCAGGCGGGCCGGCTCGAGGGCCGCTCGGACCGCGACTGCTTTCACGTGCGAGCGCCCACGACGGGGAGCCTCCTCGTTGAGGTGGGGAGCGCCGGTGGAGCCGAGGTGGCGCCGGCCCTCGTTGCTCTTGAGGAGGTGAACCCTGGGCCCCTCAACCTGCTGCAGGGGGGCTTGGCCCGGCGGCGCCTTGAGGTTCTTGCAGGGCGCACGTATCGGGTCGCGGTGGCGAGCGACCGGGGCCTGGTGGGTGACTATGTGCTCACGTTCATAGGTGAGGTGGGGCAGGAGGCGGAGACCGCCCACCAGATCGCCTTGCACGATGAGCAGCAGGACGCCCAGGTCGCAGAGGCCATCCACGGAGCTGACGACATCGACCTCTACCGTTACACCGCTCCGGTGATGGGCTTGGCACGCGTCCGGGTGCGCACGGAGGACGGAGTCAAAGGCTTAGCACTCGAGGCATATGCCAATAAGGGGGGAGGACTGGATACGCCGATAGCGCGCACGACGGACGACGGCATGATCGAATTCTCCACGACCCGGCAAGGTGTGTATTTCATCAAGGTTGCCTGTGAGGGTCCTGAGCCGTCCGCCGCCGAGGTTCCCTACGACCTGACCGTCTTGGCGCTGCAAGATGACTACGGCGACGAATTCGAGACCGCGCAGCACCTGCCTTTCGGACTCGCCCGTGTGGCAGACGTGGACGGCGAGATCGAGCGAGCGGGCGACCGTGACATGTTTCGGATCACGGCGCCGATTTCGGGTTGGATGGCCGTGAGCTATGAGGCGAAACCATTCTCGGGGCTTGACCCCTTTGTCATGGTCTATGATGAGCGGCGCCGAATCCTGGCCACTGCCGACGACAACGGCGCCAACCTGGACAGCCTGTCTCACCTGCCCGTCTCCGGAGGCCGCAGTTACTATGTTCTCGCGCGGACCGCGCGGGACGGAACGACTGGTGAATATGACCTGACAATCGCTGTTTCCGAGGTACACAAGGTGTCGGTGGAGGGAAGCTCGACGTCACTACCGGCAGTCTTCAGCGGCGGCGACATCCTGGACACGTACCGCTTCAAGGCACCGAGAGACGGCCAAGTCACTGCACACATCGATGGCAATCTGTCGGACATCATGATGTATTCGCTCAACGTGTACGACGGCGATCGAAGAATCTCGGGAGGTGCCTATCAAGCGGACGTGGAGTTCGCGGTCGAGGCTGGAAGGACATACGTTCTTCATGCCTCACGAGGAATTGCACTCGGTGACGTCGCGTATCAGGTGGTGTTGGAGCACGGCAGTTCGCGGATCGAGCCTGGCGAGGAGGCGGTCAATGTTCTGGCGGTGAGTCTGGCCCTGCGCGAGCTGCTTCGCAGCACAGTCCCGGCGGAGCCGGACGAGCCGTGGCTTCTCGGTATCCTGCCGGAGGAATGCCTTCTGTATCTGGGCTGGAGCGGTACCAGGACGGCGGATCCGCACAGCGCCTGTGCCCTCGAGTGCCTGCTGGCCGATGCCCAAGTGTCGCAGTACTTCCAGCGCACCGCCCGCGAGATCCCCAGATTGGCGCAAGGCAGCGAAGAGGAGGAGTTTGCGACGGAGTTGCTCCGGGTCCTCACCGAGATTTTCGCCCAGCCAGGAGCCTTGTTCATCAGCGAGTATCGGGAGGACCCGATCTTGGGGTTCCAGTTCGAGGGCGCCATAGCCATCAAGGCAGGCAGCCGCATCTCCCTGATCAACAACTTGTTCCACATGATGGAGGAGCTCTACTTGGAGGACGCGAGGGGATCCGTTACGGAGGAGCGTCTGGCCTCCGGCATGCTGCGGATCTGGCCCGCTAAAGACAATATACCGCAGCTGGCCTGGGGGCAGTTCGGTGAGTACTGCGTCTTTGCCATCGGCCGCTCGACCGTGGGCGATCTGAAGCTCCGACTTCGTGGCTCTCGCACACCTCCGCAATGGTTCTCCCAAGCCGCAATGGCAGTCGGCCTCGATCAGTGGTCCAAGCTAGTCTACGTCAACGCAGAGGAGCTGCGGCGCAGGGCCGTCGCCGAAATGTTCGGAGACTCGGACATGGACTCCGTCGTGCAGATGATGGGTTTGGAAAACCTCCAGTACTTTGCGGCCGCCATCGGAGCCGAAGGGGCGGATCTCGTGGCGCGGGGTCTTATCGCTTTCGACGGCGATCCACCTGACATATGGAAACCGTGGCTGGGTACATCCGTCAGAAGGCAGGATCTCGAGCGTATCCCCGCCGACCCTCTCTTCGCCTTTGCGAGCCAGGTCGATTTCGAGGGTCTCGCCAAACTTCTCGCCAACCCGCTCCTGGAGGACGTGATTTCGCCCGATCTTGTGCCAGTTCTTGAGTTGCTGGGCGGCTCGGTCACCGCCTACAACGATCCGGCGGGCCCCAGCTTTACCCAGGTGATCGCACGCATGGAGATCAAGGACCGCAACGCGTTCAAGCGGATTATCGACAAGTCCGAGGCCGTCGCCGCGGTGGCCTCGACCCTCAAGGTCGAGCGCTACAAGGGGCACGAGGTCCATATCCTGGGAGACGCCGAGCAGGTTACCGTCTTGCTAGACGAAGCGTACGTCTGGGCCACGAGCTTGGAGGGCTTGAAGGCACACCTGGACTTCGCAGCCAGCTCGGGCTCCCCCTCTCTGTCAGGTCGCCTACGGGCTGACAAGTTCGTTCGAGGGGAAACGTGGCCTACGACAATGTTGTACTTCGACATTCCCAGGTTGGGTGGCATGGCTTTTCTCGGAATGCAGCCGTTGGCAGCTGACCTGTTCAATGGCCTGAAGAAGCAGGGTATCGACCTCGACCAGACGATGCTGCCATCGCTGTCGAGCGTCCTGCCGAATCTGAAACCTGCATTGCTCACGGTCCACCGCACCGCAGACGGCATAATGATGGAGTACCGCCAGGGGGAGATTGTCAACTGACACAAAGAACGTCGCCGGTGGCCGCCATGGTGCCTCTGACACGCCACAACGTAGCGCCTTCTGCCACCACCTACGAGCCCGGCGCAGACACATGCAAAGCGAGGAGACCCAATGGGCGTGAGGATCTGGTGTGAGCGTGATACCGGTGTGGTCTCACCGGATGAACAACACCAGTTCGAACTGTCTGTCCACCATGAAGACGGTCGGCCCGCGAGCGGCGTGAAGGTTGATCTGACGGTCGACCCGCCAGGCGGTGCATCGGTTTTGACGAGTCCGATCAAGGCAGACAGTGCGGGGCGAGCTGCTGTCGCAATTCGGTCGCGTGATGGTCGTGGAAGATGTTTCGTGAGGGCAGCGGCGGATGACGCCACGTGGTACGGCGAATTGATTACAACGGATGTGGAAGTGGACATCGCCGGCGCGATCCGGCTTTCAGAAGCGGAAGAGTCGCTCCTGAGGATGCTCTTTTGGGACAGAGTCCAAGTCCGCGTCCTGCGTACTTTTGCCGGTGGCCAAAGCGGTAGCCGTGTGTTTCAAGTACAGGTCGTCGATCCGCACCGCGTTTACGTGACGCAGATCGTGAAGGTGGGCCCACGGGAGACCACGAATCGAGAGCGAGAGAACTTTCACCGTCACTTCGAGAACCGACTGCCGAACGCGGCCCCGATCCGCGGTTGCGCAGTATTTGGCAATACTGCGGCGATTGTCTACGGAGACGCCGCGGCCTCGCGCAACCTTGATCCTGTCATTCCCCTGCGGGACTTCTTCGTCGCTCGCTCCTGCCAAGAGGTCGATGCGGCCCTGCTTGCCCTTCTGGACAAGGGTCTGCGCCGTGTCTATGTGTATCACGATGTCCGCCCGCAGACGTACCGGAGCCTGTTCGGCCGCTTCTTGCCGGAGAACCTAGTTCTGTCATTGGATAGAGATGATGATCGTCTTGGCATTCACCAAGCGGCTAGAACCACTGTGGGAATGGCGGACATACTCGACCTGACTCCACGGGATGTGGAAGACCCGCACCTGCAGGTAGATCAGGGTGCCACCGTTCGTCTGCATGGATTCCGCATCAGCAAGATCCAGGATGACGATCTTAATCTCGAAGACTCCGGGCAGAAGAGACACAAAGTCAAAGTGCATTATGGCGGGACAAACCCGACAGGCCTCTCGTTGGGTGATCACGTAGATGTCGTCGCTCGCGTCGTGGCTGTCCGCAATGATCGCTTGCAGTTTGCCATCCAGCACTGCCTCGCCCACTATGGTGGCGAGCGCCAAGGCGGGCGCTGGACGTTTGGCGATAGGATCTACCCAGACCCGCTTGAGTTGCTCGATAGGATCCTCGAGCAAAGCTGCGACGTCGCATGGGGGACGATCCACGGCGATCTGCACTGGGGCAACGTCATGTTGGAGGGGCCGAGTAACTGGTGGTTGATCGACTATGGATTGACCACTGAAGGCCCGATCCTATTCGATTTTGTCAAGCTAGAGCTTTACCTTCGGTACGTCGAGTTGGCCAAACTGGACGACCTCAATCAGAACCAAGTGCTGGACTTTGAGCAGGGGCTGGCCGAAAATCCACTTGGCGACTTGAGCGTACCCCGTTACGACCACCGGCAGCTCGAGAAAGCAGCGCGAGCCATCCGTGCAATCAGGCGTATGGCAAGACCTCACCTCGTTCAAGGGCTGTTTCAGTACTGGCGCATGTTGTTCGCGTACGCTGTGGCGCTAACTAAGTATTATCCCACCAGAGACCGTTGGGACTCCGAAGGCACGGGGCTCCACAACATTGAAGGTATACGTCGGGGCAGTTTCTGGGCGCTTTCAGTCGCACTGACGGTGGGACGTCTGATCCAATGGGAGGAGTCTACATCGGAGCAACGGCGATTGCGTTTCCGATTCGTGCCGGTAGGAACCGATCTCAATCCTCAAGCGCGGGCAGTAGCTTTGGATGTCGGGAATACTACATGCCCGGGTGTTATCGATCACCACATGTCTGGAATGGAGCCGGAATGCGCCACCTCACTGGTGTGGAAGCGACCTGAGTTGGTCACGGAGCACCTGAGGGGCGTAGTACCAGATGAGGTCCTCTGGACCCTGCATGAAGATCCCGACTTCGACTGTGTGGCGTCTACATACTTGGCCTGGTACGTCCACTCGCTTGGCTTCTTTCCGCCCGGCGCCGCGGAGCTCATGCAATACGCCCTGCAGGTGGATTCCGGCGCGGTCTTTCTCGAGTCGACACACGACCCGGAACGCGCGCCCTACGCGCTCCTTTTAATGCATTTGGGTGAGATCGATGCAGAAGGGTTGCAGGGGCATGATCGCGATGCCCGCCGTATGGACTTCGGGTTCGAGGTGATGGACTACCTTTGTCGCTTGGAGGCAGAAGGTGTGCATGCATTGCAGAGCAATCTTGTCCCGTACGAGCACCCCTTCTGGCGAGCACTAAGCCTGGATTACCACCTATTCGAGGAGCATGATCTGCCATTAGCTCAAGACCTGTGCGTTCGCCTGTCCGTCGAGGGAGAACCGAGAGAGGTCAGTGGGTTGCTCATGGAGTCGCCACGATCCGCCCTGTTCAAGGGTTGGGCTAGACGCGCTGGCCACGCATTGCTCGTGGTGCGATGGGCGCAGCCGCGAAAACCACATCACCGAGTAGTGATCAGTGTTTCGCCCAACCTGCCAAATGTCCTCATGGGCCTTGGAAAGGCATTGGAGAAGGCAGAGACATTAAAGCGCGTTTCGCTAGGGCCGCGCTGGGTCAGGACCCCGCAACCGCGATGGCCCGATGTCGACAATGACGATCCGTGGTACGACGGGCGGTCTGCGGCGCATGCCTATACTATCGTTGACTCACCGCGCATGGGGACGGTACTCGACCTCGACGAAGTTCTGGAAGTGCTACGTGGACAATGGTGGGCGTGAACAGGCTAACAGTGTGACGGTGCTTTTGTAGGCGTCTAGATATCGGATCGCCGCAGTCTTTCTCCGTGTCGTACACAGAGAAGGTGTCCGGTTCCACAGTCTGACGCGGGCTGCATTGACTACTGGTGGCCACAAGTAGAAAATGGAGGAGACTCAGCATGCGCATTGCCATGAACATTATTCGAACGTCTGTGACTGTCACCGCCCTTGCATTGGCAGGAGCGGACAACGCGCAAGACACGAAAAACGCAACGAAGATGAAGCTCCAGCGTTTGTACACAGAATACCTTACAGCGGAAGGATACCGACCCGAAATCAAGGGTGACGGCCTTGTGTACTTTAGGCGTGAGGGCAAAGCGTACTTCATTCCCGTCTCGGAACGTGATCAGGAGTTCTTTCAGATCATCTTGCCGAACATCTGGTCCATTGAGAGCGAAAAGGAGCGAGGACAGGTCCTTACGGCGGCAAACCACACGAATGCAACGATGAAGGTGGTGAAGGTGTACACGGTCGACGAGCAAGTCTGGGTTTCTGTCGAACTCTACATGGCCTCACCGGGAGACTTCAGAGCCGTCTTCAAACGCTGTTTGTCTGCGATGGATGGCGGATCCGCGAAGTTCGGTCTGAAGATGTTGGAACTGCAATTGAAGGAGTGAAGCAGCACTTGTTACGTACGAGGCGCTATGAGAGTCGGCAACTGCTCCTCTCTCCATTGCTCCGCCTCTTGGCGCGAGCGGAGCATAGCGGAGCCTGTCCCTAAGGAGCTGTTTCAAAACCAGTTATATCCATTCGAGCTTCTTTGCGCATATGAGCACAGCCGCGAGGTCGTGGAATGCTTGAAAATGTGCTCCGGTTCTCTCATAACACAACTTCAGCCTTCGAAAGTTGCTGAACCACGACAGGCAGCTCTCGACAACGTAGCGCAGCACACCGAGGCCACTGCCGTGTTCCGTACGCGGACGAGCAAGCAAGGGGAAAATGCCTCTATCCCGGCACGCGTCAATGTTCTCGGCTGTGCCGTACGCCCGGTCGCCGAGAGCAACTTCGGGCTTCTCGCGCGGGCGGCCCCGTGGGCCGGGGACCCGCGGCATCGCGTTGAGCAATTCGATCGCCATCTGCCCGTCGTTGATGTTCGCCGGCGCGGTCTTCACAACCAGTGGCGTGCCGTGTGCGTCGGTCAGGAC
>JBARRC010000055.1:0-15182 GCA_049644045.1 Phycisphaerae bacterium | reverse complement strand
GCTTCACGCTTCACGCTTCACGAGATACGCTTCATTAGTAGGGCTCATTCTCCCGGCTGCGACTCCAGAAGTCAAAGAAGTTGAACCACATGCGCGGGTATCTGGCTACGTAATCTTCCAGGCACGCCACGTAACGTCGCATCAGCTCCGTGACGGCCTCGTCGCGTGACATTCCGGTGAGGACGTCGGCGTCCGTGATGCGTGTGTGCTCGATGCGGTAGGCACACTTCCCGGTGCGGGCGGTCAGCAGAACCACGAGCTCGCTCCCCGTGCGTACCGTCAGGTGGTAGGGAGTGATCGGAAACTGGGCCGGTTCGCCCAGGAACGTCGCAGTTTGGGTCTTGCCGCCCCACGCCCGGTCGCCCATGACGGCTACGCACTCCCCCGCCTGCAACGCGCCCGCCAGCTCGACCATCCCACCCAGAAACCCCCGCGGCGATACGATGCGGAAGCGGCGCTGCTCGCCGGCGAGGTCGAAGAAATGGTGCCCCTCCGTGTGGTCCTGAAGTTGAAGCTGAAAGTGAACGGGCACCTCGAGATCGCCCATGTTAGCCATCGCCGTCTGCCAGTTCCCGATGTGCGAGGTCAAGAGCACCAGACCTCGACGCTCCTGCGCCAGATGATGGAGCTCCGCCGCGCCCGGAAAATCAACCGAGAACCGCGCCGGGCCGAGCACGCCCATGGCCGCCTGGTCGATCAGGACCTGGCCGAAGGCGTAGTAGTGGCGGACCATCTCGATGAGACGCCCGATGGGCGAAAGCGTGGGGTATCGATGTTTCAGATACGGACCCGCCGCGCGACGCGCGCTGGGGCGAAAGATGATGTAGTAAGGAAGAATCAGGGCGCACAGCAGGTAGGCAGGCACCACGCCCAAGCAACGAATCCACCAGTGGAAGATGGCGTAGCCTTTGCGCCCGCCGTAGGCGGGCGAGCGGAAGTGATCGTCTTGATCAGCCACGCGACGCCGCGCCTCGACGTGGATGGTTCTTCTGGTAGAACAGTGTTAACAGCAAGACAACGCCGCTCACCCCCAGTGCCAGCACCGGTCCGAGGACCAGCGACCCGATCAGGTAATCGAGCAAACGCTGCGGAATTTCGCGCCCCAGCGTCTGCATGGTGAAATCCGTGAGCAGGCGACCGTGGCGTACGAAGAATCCGACCTCGATCGCCAGCGCCGGTACAAACGGTGGTGCGCATAAGTGGCTGATGTTGAGCGCAATCAATCGATTCAGCCGTAACCGCGTCGCGCAGAAAACGATGATCACGCTGTGGCACGCGATCAGCGGCAGCGTGCCCAGGAAGATACCCAGGAACGAGGCCGCCGCTATCTCTCGCGGTGATGTGCTCTCGCGCAGCAGAATCAACGAGGACTGACGCAGGCGCTTCAAGGAGAGCCTGGTCGCGCCCGCGGTGGCATCTTCGATGAGAAGCTTGTGAGGCCAGGGCGCGAAATTTCGCACAACGAGCCGTGCGTACGTGCAGCTGATCCGCGCGTTGTCCAGCCAGGGACGGAATCGCGAGGCATGCCGGGTCTGTTCGTCATACCGAACCGAGATCCCCACCGAGTCCAGCGACGCACCCGCCCAGACACTACGCACGAGAATCTCAATCTCGAAATTGTACCGGCGGGCGGAGCACTTGACCTGGCACAGGATGGAGACCGGGTACGCCCTGAACCCGGACTGTGTGTCGGGATGACTGATCCCACAGGCGACCTTGAGCCAGAAGTTGGAGAAGCTTCGCCCGAACCGACTCGGGCCCGGCGCGTTGGAGGCTGCAAAGTCGCGCGTACCGATGATGATCGCCCACGGGTTTCGCCGGATGCAGTCCTCGAATCGGCTCACCTCGCGCGGGTCATGCTGGCCGTCGGCATCGAGCGTGATGAGGTGGGTGAAACCGTGCTGCTGAGCCCAGCGGCCTGCCTCGATGATGGCTGCCCCCTTGCCGCGGTTCTCCGGAAAATCAATGCGCTGGGCCGAAAGCCCGTCGAGCGTGTCCGGGCCACCGTCGGTGCTGCCGTCATTGACCACAACGACGGGTAGCCCCGTGCCCAACGCTTTCACCACGACGCTGCGCAACGTGGCGCGGTTGTTGAAAGTTGGAATCGCGATCACCGCGCGGATGTTGTCCGGGGGCGAGGAGCCTGTTGTCATTGTGCCTTCTTGTACGCGTCTTTGAACCTGAGAAACGTCTTCACGTTCAACAGGAACCGAACCCAACTGTCGGGTGAGTGCCACATCATGGTGGCATAACCCCACAGGACGAACGGGCGCTGAAAGTATCGACGGTAGAATTCCCGGTAACGTTCCTCCAATCTTGCCTGCGTGAAACCGTCGGGTATGAAAACAAAATTCAGACAGTTCATCAACTCCCATTTCTCCGTGAACCGTCCGTGCGCGCGGATGTCACGGTAGACCGGCGAGCCCGGAAACGGAGTGAACTTGGCGAGATTGAATTCGTCCAGCGGAAGGCCAAGGACGTATTCGATGCTGCGGTCGATGCTTGTCTCTGTCTCACCGGGCAAGCCCAGCATAAACAGACCCTTCGCCCGAAGGCCCGCCCGCTTGATCCACTCGACCCGCTCGCGAATCATCTCCAGATCGCTGTGGGAGCGATGCTTTGCAAGAAGCTCCGGATCGCCCGTTTCGATGCCCAGGCTGACCATCCAACAGCCCGCCCGCTTCATCAGACGCAACAGGTTGAGGTCGATGTGCTCCGCACGCGCCGCGCAGTTGAAGGTCACTTTCAGCCTCTCGGTGATCAGCCCCTCGCAGAACGCCACCACCCGTTTTCGATTGAACGTGAACAGGTCGTCGTAGAAGTTGACATGCCGGACGCCGAAACGCTTGCTCAAATGGCGAAAGAGGTCCACCATGTACTGAGCCGAATTAAACCGGAAGGAACGCCCGAAGACCGATCGGTCACAGTACGAGCATTGATACGGACATCCACGAGCTGAGATGACCGTGCTTCCCGGCGCCTTGGGGTAATTGAAAATCGGCAGCGGGTAGTCCCTGGGAAACCCCTCGAGCTTGCCGTACGCGGGAAACGGCAGCGTGTCCAGATCGAGCGACGAGCGGCGCGGACCCGTATAGACCACCTCTTCCCCATCGCGATACAAGACGCCCGGCACGTCGCCAAGCCCTTCTCCGTTGCGTTCGAGGATGGCGAGCAGCGCCTCTTCACCCTCGCCTACGACCCCGTAGTCGATGACCGGGAAGTCCCTCAGCAACCGATCCCGTAATGTCGAGATATGCACGCCGCCGAAGATCGTGCGTGTTTGCGGGCGGGCTTCCTTGATTCGACAGGCGATGCGCACGGCGTCGAGGAAACTCGACGTGGTTGTGCTGAATCCGACAAAGTCGGGATCCTCCGTCTCCAGGTACCGGGCGATCTTGTCGTCCCGGTCTGGGAATGCGTAGCAGTCGTGGATGTCCGCCCGGTGGCCGTGGCGCTCAACCCACGCAGCGAGACTGCACAGTCCGATAGGCGGCATGATGTTTGCGATGCGCGACATGTCCTCCTCGCCCGGCATCCAGTTCACACCGAGCGGATGTACCAGCAGGATCTTTCTCCGCGCACGCATGTGTGATTCCCCGCGTCAACCCTGTCTGCGCCAGGCTCGTGAAGCGTATCTCGTATCTCCCTTGCCTGTTACGCTTCACGCTTCACGAATCACGCTTCACGAGACAAGGCGCCGCAACGCGTCTTGTAGTCTCGAGAAAAATCATCCTGACACCTTTTTTCTCCGGCCCCCTTTTCTGAGCAGCAGGTCCCAGATCGGGCCTCGATAGCCCATCCGGTGGAACGCGTCGATCCGTTCGGAGCCTTCGCTGGGGGGATAGAGACGGTCCGAACGCCCCGAGAACGAGCTCATCACGGTGTCATGCAGGAACGACCGCGTCACGTTCGGCGAAAAGTAGAACGTCGGCGAAAGGAGCTCCTGTGAGCGCCCCACCACGCCCTCCTCCACGGCAACCTGGTGGATGCCGGTTCCCGGTAGAACCCGCACGCCACAAAATGCGAACACCACACAGTCCGCCAAACGCTCGATGTTGGCCAACCCCTCTAATACCGTCTTCTCCACCTCGCCGATACCACCGAAAATGATGAAATGGGCATTGTGGATTCCCGCTGCCGCGAAAAACCGGTTGCTTTCCTCCACCTCGCTCCACGTGAATCCCTTTTGCATGCCCGCCAGCGTCACGTCACTGGCGCAGTCCGTACCCCACTCAACGGCATGCAAACCCGATCTCCTGAGCAGTTCGACCTCTTCACCACCAAACCGCTGCGGACGAAAAAAGGCCATCCACGGTGTGTCAATCCCCCGTCGTACCAGTTCCTCTGCAATCAACAAATACTGCCCGCAACGATCGTTGAACACCGAGTCGGCCATCGCATAGTACTCGGCCCCGTGCTCCTCGATCAGCATTTCGATCTCGTCAACCACCGCCCCGGGCTCACGAAACCGATACGATCGCCCCTCCAGCATCGGATACGTGCAGTACGCGCACCGGTAGGGGCATCCGCGCTTCGTCTGCAGATTCAGCATTCCCCCTTCTTTCAGATAGTAGGCGGCCAGCTCCGCACTACGCCTCGGGGCCACCATTCCTTCTCCAACCGGCGCATCCGCGCCGTACAAGATCCGGCACTTCGGAACCGATCCGGATGCCAGTTGCTCGATCAGGCGACAGAACGCAACCTCCCCCTCACCCACAATCCCGTAGTCCGCGCCCATCCGCTCGAGCAGGATTTCCGGGAATAGCGAATACCCGGACCCCCCGAGCACGATCCGGCTCGACGTGCACTCCCGCAGCCTGCGACCCAATTCCGTATAGGGGTCTGTATAGCTGGCCGGCCCCGAAGAATCGATGTTGTCAATGTTGCGCAGTGATAGGCCGATGACATCGGGTTTGAAGGAGCGTACGGCTTCGACCGTGCGTTCGGTACATACCCCACTTTGAAGATGGTCCCATTCCAGGACCGTATGGCCAAGGTTTCGGGCCGACTCCGCGACCATCGCCATGCCGAGGGGATACACGGGGTATGGTTCGCGTGTCGTGTTGCACGAAACAAGCAGGACATTCGCCATAAGGGACGGCTCACTGAGTGGAGGAATTCCGCGCCCTGCGGTGCCCTCGTCCGGCTGTGACCGCAGACGGTTGATACGTTCCGTCCTCCATTTCCCTTCTTACAACTTGGCGGAACAGCTTTCCCATCTTCACTTCCTGATTTGCGGACTCATAGAAGCGATCCCATGCGAAGTAGTAGAGGTCCTGCAACTGAGTGGGAGTCATGTTTTTGGGTTGAAAGACCACGCGGTCGCAGGTATAGTCGCCCCAACCGTTTGGCAGCAGTCGTCCTTCCCGTTGCAGTTGGTTACGGATCGAGGACTCGGGAAACGGCGTAAGAATCGTGAACTCGGTCACGTCCAGCTCAATCTCCAAGAGGTAATCCACGAGTCTCTTGATGAAGTCTTCATCTTGATTGTCCGTGCCGAGGATAATGGTTCCCTCGACACCGATGCCGTGGTCCTTGTAGTTCTTGACACGCTGGCGTATGACGTCCGACATGTCGAAAATCGCCTGATAGACATACCAGCATCCGGCTCGATAGGCGAGGTCGAGCAGGTGATCGTCATTCTCGATCGGGTGACTGACCCATTTCTTTTTTAGGGGGATCAGGGCCTCGAAGAGCGCCTCCTCCCAATCGTAATTCTGGGCGAGCGAATTGTCGACGAAAAAGAGACGGTTGTTGTCGATCGAGCGAACTTCTTCTACGACCATGTCAATGGGTCTGGGGCGGAACTTCCGTCCGCCGAGGAAAGGTGTGCAGCAGGGGAAACAGTTGAAACGGCATCCACGGGAAGCGTGGACCAGATCCAGCATACGAACGCCGCGATAGACATAGCGATCGTAGTTGAGTATACTACGCCGCGCCGGACCGATCCGATCGGTCGGCGGGAAATCGGACTGATAGTCATAGACCGATGCGAGGTTCTTGTTCTCCAGGTCGCTTACGATCTTCTGCATCCGCCCTTCTACCTCACCCAGGAAGACGCTGTCCACATAGGCCTTGAGTTCCTTCCAGTGCAGGGTAGTCGCGATCCCGCCGGCGAGCACGGGGATCCCCAGTTCGCGGTATCTGATCGCGATCTCGATGGCTCGGGGAAGCTGGGACGTGAGCATGATCGAGATAGCAGCCAGGTCCGGGCGATCGTTAAAGTCGAGTTCATCCACGTTTTCATCGACGAACTCGATCTCCACCCCAGCGGGAACGTCGGCAGCGAAGACCACGGGACCGTGCGGTGGAAGGTGAAAGGGCGTTTGCCGTTCAAGCTTGCGCCATCTGGGATAAACAAGCTTCCATTTCATTGTCGTGACAGTCTCACGCGGTGAACAGGTCCATCATTGAATACACCTCGCGCCCATCATCGTGCACGACACACCCTCGATGAAACCGGAGCCGGCGGACCGGAGCCGGTGACGGCCGCGGGCAGCGTTCCAGAACGACAAACAGGGCGCCGCTCTCCTTGTCGCTTCGGTCGGCTTCCGGTTGCCGGCAGCCGGGAGGATCGTCCAGCCATCCGGCGATCATAGCCGGTATCTCGTCCGACGCCATCATACGCAGCGCCGTCCTTAGCGCGGCGTAGCCGCGTCCGCCATCCTCGCCGACGCATAGCGTCGGACCGGTAAGCTGGAAGTGCACGGCACATTCGCCCTGCATGATGCCCGGCAACGTGTAGGAAAACAGGTTTGGGCTGGCGAAGACCCCGCCGTCCTCCAGCGTCGTCTCATAATAGGCGAGGTCAACGGACGTGCATTCCCACGTACTGGATGTGACCATACCCATGGTGCTCTTGTTGCGGGCATCATCGAGGCCGGCGTCGCGCAGAGCCAGCGCAACGGCGGCACAACCCAACTTCGTGTATTGGTCGAAGCGGCCATAGCGCGCGAGCGGCCGATCGAAAACGTCGCGCCGGGCGGGGATCGCCACCTTGCCCGCGCCAAACACGGGGATGGCGCCGTCACGCAGGCGGCCGTGGCCGGCTGCGCTCACCCAACTTCCTCCTGTAACGCCCACCCTGATCTCGCTCACGACTCCTCTCCCGCCCTCGTCTCGCACTCGGGCGACCCGCAGCCGCCTGTCTGCCGCGCCCGCGGCGCAGGCAGGGGTGTTTCGAGGACAAGGGCTGCATTGATTCCGCCGAAGCCCGAGTTGGTCGTCATGATGTTACGGCCGGCGAAAGGTTGTGGCTCGTGCTCAGCCCGGTTGATGGCGCGAGGTTCGGGGGTCGCCAGCGCAGCGGTTGCGGGGACCAACTTCCGCGACAACGCTTCCACGCAGATAGCCGTCTCGATCGCGCCCGCAGCGCCCAGTGTGTGGCCGATCGCCCCTTTGACTGAAAACACGGGAAAACGACGATCGCCGAAGACTTTCTCCAGAGCCGTGAGTTCCATCCCGTCATTGTGACCGGTGCCCGTTCCGTGCGCGCACCACGCCTCGAGCCGATCCGGCGCCAGGCCGGACTTGGCCAGGGCTGCGCGGATCGCCGCCACCAGGCCGCAGCCATCGCGCGCCGGGCCGGTGATGTGGTTGGCGTCGTTACTGATGCCCCAACCCGTCAACCGTGCCAGCGGCGTGAAGTCGTGCTCGGACACAGCCGCGTCGCCGGCGAGCAGGATGGCAGCGGCACCGTCACCCAGGATCAGACCGTCACGATCGACGTCGAACGGGCGACAGGTCGTGGGTGTTAGGGCTTTCAGCGATCCGAACCCGACAAAGGTGAAGCGGCTGACGATGTCGGCTGCACAGACAAGCACACTGGAGCATTCCCCCAGCGAGATCATCTGCGCCCCAAGCGCCAAACCTGCCGTCGAGGCCGCACACGCAGCGTTGACCTCCATCCCACGATCTTCAATCCCAAGCTGTTGACACACCCAGCGACGGTAGTGACGCGGTCGGTAGACTGTCGGCCTGGGCGTTTCATTTGACCGGGCCTGGATGTACTCAACGTTCCCCTTCACGCCTGCCCAGATGACAACCGTATCTTCCGGGACCCGGCCCAGTTGAGTCAACGCACGCCGCATCAGGGCGCAGATCAGATTGGGCTCACTCCCCGTTTCCAGGCCGCGCACGCACGCGGCGCGGTGGTAGTCGAGTCGATCGGTCTCGAAGGTCGCGACCGGGTCGATCGCGGACTCCCCGCGACAAAGCCTCGGCCAGGCCTCCTCCAGAGTGTTGCCCAGCGCGCAGGCGATCGCACTTTCCACCACGTACGCCTCGTTCATGTCACGCTCATTCTGAAGTATGCGACTGTCGCTTCCCCGCGGGCGAGAGACGCCTTGACATTCCAGCCACCAGCCACGGGCGTCATAAACACCTCAATTCGAACATCTTGCTCCGGCAGCACGCTTCCGGAGAACTTCACCTGTTCCACTCCGGACAGCGTCACCGGCTGACCTCGGACGGCCTCGCACAAGACCAGGGCCATCTCGAGCATGATGATCCCCGGAAGAATCGGTTCACCCGGAAAGTGCCCATCGAAGCCGAGAAACGACTCGTCGAAGCGGAAGATTCCGCCGGCGCGATGTTCCGCGATGTCGGGCTCGATCGCCCTGACTCCGGTGAGCACGGCGCGATGCAGCGGACTTCGGTCGTTCGCGCTTCCGCCGCTACTAGGCGTTGCTACGCATGCGATCGGCGGTACTGGTGGCGCCAGGGCATGGGAGGATGATAGCGTTTCATCCGCTTCCCAGACTTTCAGCGTACCTGACGCCAAAACCTTGTCGCCCTGTAGCACGGTCCCTTCCATGATCGTGACCGAGTCCAATGCGAACGTGTGGTGAATCTCGACACCGACGCTCTCACCGATCCGGGGTCGGTCGATGATTTGCAGCGCTTTGAGACCAGCCAAATAGCCGATTCGCGGCGGATCGCCCCTCCGCTGGGCCTCATAGCCTCTCAGGGCGGCTGCGCTCTGCGCCAAGAGCTCAACCAGCGCGACCGAGTCCAGCACGCCGCTCCGATCCACAAAGGGGTGGCCCGGTTCGATTCGGGCCGTCGTGCGAGCGAAGCCCTCGCGATGGGCTGATAGCTCGTCCAGCAGAAGCATGGTGTTCCGATGGGGCAGCACCTGCCACGCTGGCCGTGGCAGTGCCTGCGCCGTCACGTTGCCGTCTCGATCCGCCACCGCTCCACCCTCTCACTCACCCAGCCGGAGCCTGAAGGCACGCTCGACATGGCGGCGCAGTTTCAGAGCTCTATGCTCGCACGGGAACGAAGCCGGGTTCACCGCGGGCATGATCTCAATGTCAACGTGTACCGGTTTGATCGGGGAGCAGCACCCGGGTTTGAATAGTTGTTCCGTCCCCGTCATGCAAACCGGAACGACCGGAAGGTTGCACGCGGCGGCCATTCGGAACGCCCCCGACCGGAATCGTTGAAGCCGCCCGTCAGGTGAGCGATGACCCTCCGGGAAGCACAAAGATGAGACACCGCGAGCAGCCAGCCGCTCCACCGTGGCTACAACGTCATCAAACGACAGACGCTCGATGTCGACGTACCCGGCTGCACGCATGAACCAACCCAAGACCGGCAACCGGAACGGCCAAGAGCGTACCAGCGTCGTTATGTTGCGCCGCGGCACCAACCCGAAAAAGAAAATATCAAAAAACGAGCGATGATTCGCTACCACCATGACAGGAACGTCGCTGGGAACGTGCTCCAGCCCGCGCCGGCGTACACGGATCATAGGCCAAAACAAGCGAATCATATACGCACCGAAACGCCAATTGTGGAGCCGCCATGCGTCTTCAAGGCTTCCGCGGCGCAGCAAGAGGAACACACCAAGCAAGACAAGGAAATACAGCTCGTACACAATCGTCAAAGGTGCGGCATAGGCGAAACAAGCGACGTGAAAGCAAACTCGCAGGAACCTTCGCATCGCCTACCGGATCCTGGAATGGCGAACCACGAACAGCAAAATCAGAACCGCGACCGTGAGGGAGCGGCAAGGCTTCTTAATTCGCTATTCCGTTTCGATCTTCTCGTGCACGAACGCGTAGAGATCTCGCAAGGAGCGCACCTGACGGATTTTCTCTTCATCCACGGCCCGGTTCACCTTGAACCCGAATTCCTTCTCCAGGGCCACTACCAGGTCCACACTGTCCAGGCTGTCCAGACCCAGGTCGGCGTAGAGGTTGGCGTCAGCGGTCAGATCGGGCTCGGCGAGTTCGAATTCCTCCACCAGGATTTTATGAGTTTTCCCGACGATCATCTGTTCCGTCATCAGCGTACCTCTTCAAGATGAGCACGGTGTTGACGCCACCGAATGCGAAGTTGTTCTTGGCGAATCGCTCGAAGCACGTCGGTCGTTCCGCCATGACGTGATCCAGCCCCTCGCAGCCCTTTCCAGGTTCCTCCAGATTCAAGGTCGGGAGCAAGTATCCCCCTTGTTGCATGCCAAGACAAGCGATTAATTCCAACGCCCCGCTGGCTCCCAGCGTGTGACCAAAGTAGCCCTTGAGCCCGCTGACCGGCACGTTGCCCGCTCCGAATACCGCCCGCAATGCTTCCGCCTCTGCTTGATCGCCCTGAAGGGTGCCCGTGGCGTGGGCATTGACGTAGTCTATCGCGTCAGGCGGAAGCCCCGCAGCCCCGAGGGCATTGTTCAAACAAGCGATGATCGATTCGCTGTGAGGCTGGGCCATGTGCGTTGAGTCGACGGTGGTGGCGTAACCGATAACCTCAGCCAGGATTCGGGCCCCTCGCGCCAGCGCACCTTCCTCACTCTCGAGGATGACCGCACCCGCCCCCTCCCCACACACGGTGCCATCCCGGTCCCGATCGAACGGGCGGGGGGTACGCGTCGGCTGATCGTTGAAATGGTGGGAGGATGCCTGGGCCAGATCGAAGGAGGCTGAGACGGCTACGTGTAGCTCCTCAGCGCCTCCGCAAAGCATGCAGTCTTGAGCCCCGTCTCGAATCATCTCGAATCCGGCTCCGATCGCCTGAAGCGACGACGCGCAAGCTGAATTGGGCGATAGCAGGCGCCCATTGATCCCGAACGCGTGGGCCAAGTTGGCCGCACATGTGTGGCTCATGGACTGAAAGAAGATACCAGCGGGCAGTCCCCTCATCTCGCCCCGTTGGAAGGCAGCGAAGAACTTCGCGAGGCTACTGATACTTCCCATGGTCGAGGCAAACGAAACGCCCATTCGACCTGCCCCGAATGTGGCACGGGTTTTTAACCCGTGGACCGCACGAGGTATCCCGCTCCGCTCCAGCGCTTCCTTGGCCGCCAGGTACGCCAGGAAAGCCACCCGTCCCATCGAGCGGCGATAGGTGCGAGGAACCTGTTTCGGATCCAGGGGTTCGCCGACCGGTGCGCCAATCCAGCAAGTAAGATCCTTCACCTGGGGTTCCCATTCACTCCGCAGGTTGACGACGGCGGACCGCCCGGAGCGCAGTCCTTCCATCAGGCGGACCACGCCGACGCCCCATGGCGAAACGGCTCCGACGCCGGTGATGACGACTTTCTTCAACGGCACTTCCGTATCTCGTTCCAGACGGTCTCATGGCCCAGGATGTGCGATACCGCCAGGAGGCTTGAAATCATCGCTCCCAACAGTCCTGGAGCCAAGACGCTCTGTCCTGCCAGGTACAGGTCTTTAATGGGCGTCGTTGCCTGCAATCCCCACTGATTCGTGCTGTGTTTGAGCCCATAGGCGGCGCCGGCCACCGTGCCGGTGTAGGACTCAAAGGTACTGGGTGTGGCTGCATCCAACACGCGGAATCCTCCTCGTTGCGACGGATAGTGATGAAGAAACAGCTCGATATTCCGCTCGGTTTCAGACCGTTTGTACGCTCCATAGGCTGTGTCGCGCGTCCGATGCCCGCGTTGCGTCCCAGGGTTGGACGCTGGTGCGGCGAGCGGACGGAACAGACTCAGGCTCCGCCGTTCGGCGTCTTGCGCACCGTCGCCGCAGGCCAAGGCCGCCAAGCCGGCTTCCGGACGCCATGAATCTTGCTCATCGCCGAGAAAGTATACATTGCTCGCCCTGAGTTCATCAGGCGGATCGTCGATCTCGAGGTAGACAGCCATGATGCCAAAGGTGTTCTCCATGTCGCTCAGACGCTTGAGGAAGGAAGGCCGAACCGACCGTGGAGCCAGCAGGTTGGGAAGCAGGTGCGGGTGGATGGTGCAGACACACGCATGGCACTCGATGACTTCATCCCCGGCAAGCCGAACACCGCGCAAACGCCGCTGCGCATCCGTTTCCACACCAACGACGCGCCGTCCGCAGAAGATCTCCACACCGGTTTCCGCCAGCTCGTGCTCGAATGCGTGCACAAACCCATCCCCTCCGCCAGTCAGCCGCTGCGCCGAGAAAAAAAACGAACCCAACACGATGGCGTGCAACACCAGCGGGCACTCGTGCGCCTCCATCCCATAGAGGAAGAAACCGACGCGGCTTAACACTCTTTGCAGGTCCGGCTCAGCGCCGTGGCTGTCCAGGAAGGCGGCCAGGCTTTCCGATCCACCAATCGCCGCGTGCATCTCTCTCGGATCACCGGGATGCGAGAAACTCAGGAAGGGGGTATTGCGCTGGATGGCAAGGATTCGGTCCACATACGCATCGATCGCATCCCGGCTTCTGGGGAAGTGGTGGACCAGCGTCTCCCGAACGCGGTCCGTGCCGACCGGTAGTCGGATCGGCTCCCTGTCGCCAACATGAAGGATGTCGTAACCGTCGACATTCAGCGGGCGAGCCTGAATCAGGTCAGCCAGACCCAGGTAGCGGAAGATGACCGATAGGGGACCAGAGGCGTGAAGCCCGCCGACGTAGTGCAGCCCGACGTCGCACCACAACCCGTCTCGTCGGAACCGCCGAAGAAGCGGCGCGACCTGCTCATGCTGCTCGACCAGCGCCACACGCTGCCCGTGCCGGGCCAGCGTCAGCGCCGCGCACAGCCCGCTGGCACCCGAGCCGATGATCACAGTGTCGTACCCACCAGTGGTCACGGCCCTGTTCCGACCAGGATACAGGAGTTTGTGCCGCCGAAGCCCGCGGAGTTGCACAGGATCAACGCGGGTCTGCAGTCGATGGTCTCCTTGGCGATCTTCAGTGGCGGCGCCTCATCCTCCTGTTTCTCGAAGTTGATGTTCGGTGCGATAAACCCGGCCTCTCCCATAATCACGGCGTAGACCACCTGCGCGGCGCCCGCCATCCACATCTCGTGGCCGGTCATGGATTTGTTTGAGGAAACCCATGGTGTGTTTCCGTTGAACACCGCCGCGATGGCCCGGGCTTCAACGGCATCGCCGATTGGCGTGGCGGTTGCGTGCGCCGAAACGTAGTCGATCTTGTCAACCGGCACACGCGACCGACGAAGGCAATCCTCCATACAGCGCTGAAGCCCCTCTCCACTCGGCACAGCCAGGTCATGGCCGTCGGCTGAGAAGCCATAGCCAAGCAGCCTGCCCAAGATCTTTGCTCCGCGCTGCCGTGCAAGGTCATACCGTTCCAACGCGACGATGGCAGCCCCACCGCCGGGAACCAGACCGTCCCGGTCGGCGTCAAACGGTCGTGAGGCCCTCTGCGGTTCATCCTGACGCATCGAAAAAGCGTTGGTTGCATCGAAGCTTGCAACAGATTCCCAACTGATCTCCTGAACACCGCCGCACAGGACGCGGTCCTGGCGGTGAGCGGCGATCAGCTCCGCCGCCTGTCCGATGGCATGCCCACCACTCGCGCAGGCTCCGCTTACCGTCCAAGCGGCTCCCTGATTGCCCAGAAGGGCGTTCAGGTTCATGGTCACAGTCGAGTTGAGTGTCTTGAAGACGAGGCTTGCCCCGAGGGGGAACGTGCTTCGCTCCTCCCGGACAGTCGCCACCTGATGAGCGCTGGCGATCGCTGTCGAGTCGTTGCCGATGATCAACCCGGTGTCCGGGCTGCGTACCTCATGCTCACTCCAACCGGCTGATTCGATCGCCTCAAGGGCGGCTGTGTAAGCCTGCAAGCCGAAGTCCGTGATCGTGCGTAGCCGCTTGCGATTGAGCGGCGGTGGCGTGAAGTCGTCGATTCGCCCGGTCAGCACGCTACGAAAGCCCAGTTCCACGCGCACCGGGTCCGCCACGATTCCCGACCGTCCAGCCTGGAGGGATTCCGTGACCTTCTTCACCCCAGTCCCAAGACAGGAGACGATGCCGACGCCGGTGATGGCTACGTCATGCATGGCTTGCCCCGACCGTGTGGCACAGGTTTCCAACCTGTGTAACCACCGGTTAAAAACCGGTGCCACATGTGCTGGGAACAACGTCTAGAGTTCGTCCTCATCGGGAACCTCATTCCGGATGGTCCGGCCATCCTCACCAAAGTGGATCGCTTTGGATTTGAACCGGCTGTCCCAATACAACCAAGTGTTGCTCTCGGTGGACGGGGTCTTGTGCCCGGGCGGATAGCCCCGGGCGATCAGTACAGCCCGTTTACTCATGCCACCAACCAGCTCCCCCTTTCTAATCGCCTCAGTCTCCATCTCCAAGAGCCCTTCCGTAAGCTTCTTGAACGGTTTGCCCGTGAACAAACGCTCCTTGAACGCCTCGGCGGTCAAGCTGGGGTGGTACTTCTTGATGAAGAGGATGGCGCACGCCTTGCCGTCCTTGGCGGTGGTGAACTTGATAAGCGGTTTCTTCTTGCTGCCTGTCACCCGGACCTCGGCGACTTCCGTGCCCGCGGGAATCAGAGCCCCTCGCTTATAGTTCAGGGAGGAAATCTCGTCGGGCTTTTCGACCCATAAGTTGTATGTTGTGTAGATCTTCGCCGGTTCCCTGGATTCAACCTCTTGCGGGCCTTCCGGCGCCTGTCCCAAGGTGGGTCCGACCGTGTGCGCGGACACCAAGAGCAACAGCGCCACTTTTGACCAATGCAGCATGGACTTCATGTCGTCACCTTTCTCTTGCTCAACCAACGTGAACCTGCGCTCGCCGACACTAAGCAAGGTAGGGTGGGTCATTGACCCACCTTCTTTGTTGACGGTTCTAGCGAAATCGTTTGCGATGTCAACTCCAAACAGCGTCGCCAGGATCGCGTGGTCGCGTGGGGTGCAGGCAACTTCTGGCACCGGGTGCATGACAGAATCCGCGGATGGGGTCGCAGGCTGAAGGCCTGCTCTATAAT
>JBARRC010000054.1:0-2680 GCA_049644045.1 Phycisphaerae bacterium | reverse complement strand
TCAACCAGGCCCGGCTCGACAAGCTGACATCTCAACTTGAACAGGAAAGGGCACAGTACACTGAAGGGCTCGCAGACATCGAAAAACGCGAGGAGGACGTTCTCGCACTGGTGGAAGAAGCCGATGCCAGGTGTGACGCTGCGTCGACGGACCTGGCTAATGCTTCCCTGAATATGATGGAGCGGCACGCTTGTCACACCGCCATTGCACGGTTCTGGGAAGACTTCAATCTAAACGCGCAGGTGGTCGAAGATGTCGAGCTCACACAAGAGGGCGACGCGGCAGCGGATGATACCGATACCAGTGAGATGGGAGCCGGCGATCTTCCGGTACGAGCGGATGACGCTGGTGAGACGACCGTTGAAGCTGATCCAGTGCAGGAACCGGTGTCAGACGAGTGTCCTGGCGACGATGACGAACAGGTCATCGAAGCTGACGAGAGCCAGGCCGCAGCGATGCAAGCGGCGCTTGCTTCTGCGCGTGCCGAGATTGAAGCGGCTGATGACGAGCCGCCGCCGGGCCTTCCTGCCGGCGCGCCGCCCGAAACAGATCCGTCTCCGCCGGAACCCGAATCTTCGAGCTCGCCGTACAAAGTCACCAGCGATCTGCTTGCCACTCCCACGGTCGACGACAAGACATCACTCGCCGAAGAATCCGAACCGTCCCTGGATCTCGACCCGGAGACTGCGAACAAGTTGAAACTGCTGCGGCGTCTCAATCCAGCCAAATCTCAGGGAGAGCTTCTCGCGCAAATCACCGCAGAGAAAACTGGAAAGCCTGAAACCAGGCAAAAGAGAAGGAAAAAGTGGTTCACGAGAAGCTGAAAATGCAGGCGCAAGGTGATGCCTAGCCAATGTCCCGTGTATCCTTGCGTTTGAGGGCGGTCGGTGGCGTCGATCTGCCGTTGAATGGCCGTCTTGTCCACCGGCGTCTTGGCTGCGTTAAGCTGCTTTCGCGACGGGCGCGTCCGGTCCGCCAGTTCCGAGCCGCGACCGCCTGCCGTGTATATTGAGAGTGGTGATCTCGAAATCAAGAACAGCGTGGTCTACGGCAATACGGAGGGGGCGGAACCAGAGATACACGCAGATGGTACGGCGAATCTTAGGGTTGCTTTTAGTGATATCGAAGGAGGCTCGGCCACGGTGTACGCGGGAGCCGCTGCGCGATCGGCCTTACGAAAACAACCAAGACCGTGCTAATAGAACCTGTGGGACCGACTCTTCCGTCGGTCACCCGTTGTAACCTCCGAGGCCCTCTAACAAAGCGAGCCGTGGGCTTTAGCCCGCGCGGACATTCAGGGGAGATCAGTGGGTCCGGAACTTGTTTTGTCAGATGCTCTTAGACTCTCGATGGCAAATCCCGCAGAATTGGCCGGGTAAGGCAGGTCGGTCCGCCGGACCCCTTGGCGCAGATCTCCTGCCCGTCGAACTCGTGTACCTCGACTCCTACCCCTTCGAGCCGCGTCCGCGTTTGCGGATTTCCGGAAAGCATGATGCACTTGCGCGGTGCCACGGCGAGGACATTACAACCCATCGTCTCAAACTCGGAATCCGGAACCTCGACGAGTGTCATGCCGCGCGACAGCAAGGCCTCGCGAAACGGCACCGGCATCAGCGGTGAGTAGACGAGGGCCAGGTCATCATCGATCGGGCTTACGATCGACATCAGATGGAAGACATCATCAGGCCCGCGCCAGTGCGGCAAGGGGACGACGATCAGCTCGTCGACGCAGTCGCCCAGAAGCTGCCTGAGCTGGCGGATTCCCTCATCATTGGTGCGGTAGCCGCGACCGACGGCAAGCGTACGCTCGTCGATCCAGACAACATCGCCACCCTCGACCCACCCGTCGCCGGTGATGGCACCGTGGATCGGCACTCCCATGGCGCGGAATGCAGCCTCTGCGGCGGCCGGCTCGGTGCGCCGCTCGGGCTTACCCATGTTGCACAGGATCACTCCCTTATTGCACACGATGGAGGCATCGCGCGGGTAAAGCGAATCGAGGCCGACCATTTCGTCCCTGGGCAGAAAATGAATGTCGATCTCGAACCCCGCAAACAGACAAACGAAGCGATCGCACTCCTCTACCGCCCGGGCAAGGTCGGGACGCCCCGAATAGTCGAGTCCCTCCCACTGGCGGTTGATGGCCTCCTCGCTGACAAAGGCGTCTCTGGCGTGCTTGATTAAAAGGCACTTGATCGCACCCACGTCCGATTGATAGCCGATAGCCATGTCTTGATTCCGTCAGGATCCAACAGTTTATTACAGAGGCCTTCACGTATTGGCGGACATCGGGCATTACACGGTAAGGAGACCAGGCAACATCCGCCAGCTTCACTACAGTGAGAAGAACGAGAAGAGCATCGACGTGGGGTTGTTCCTCAACGGGATTCCCGGAACAATCTGCACCGTGGGTTGCGGGTTATCCTGAAACGGGCCGAAATCGAGCCTTGGGACGGATTGTTCCAGACGTTACGTCAAAGCTGCGAAACCGAGTGGTCCCTGACCTTCCCCCAGCACGCGGTATCCGCATGGCTGGGCCATAGCGAGAAGGTGTCCCAAAAACATTATCTGATGGTCACCGACGAAATGTTCGACCGGGCGTCGAAGCTGGACGGGAAAAGCGCTGCAAAAAGCGCTGCAGCAGGCTCTCGCACCGACTCGCAAGGACTCGCAACGGGTG
>JBARRC010000053.1:0-18697 GCA_049644045.1 Phycisphaerae bacterium | reverse complement strand
CCGAGCCGCGCCCGTGAGGAAGCGGTTCTGACGGTCGCGGGTTTGGTCCGCTCCCTAACGGTCGCGGTTCTGCTCTTTAACGGTTGCGGCTCTTGCGAACTTCCGCCGGGTTCCCGTAAGCTCCCTGTTCGAACGCTGTGCCGAGAATCCTTTCTCGGCACCTGGCAGAGGACCGAGAAGGGATTCTCGGTCCAGCGGTTCTCGGTCCAGCGGTCCCGGTGGAGAGTCATTCACTTTGTCGTAGGAGGTCCGCCGTTGAACACAATGCCAGTTTCCACAAGCGACGTCGGCCCCGTCACCCAAACGGAACGCATCGCATCGATCGACGTGCTTCGCGGCTTTGCCGTTCTGGGCATACTCGTGATGAACATTCAGGCGTTTTCGATGATCGGGGCGGCCTACATGAACCCCACGGCGTACGGTGACCTCACCGGTGTCAACTACGCGGTGTGGCTCCTTAGCCATGTGTTCGCCGACCGGAAGTTCATGGGAATCTTCAGCATGCTGTTCGGGGCGGGGATCGTTTTGATGACCTCCCGCCGCGAGGCTGCCGGTGTGCGAACAGCCGGCGTACACTACCGCCGGATGGGCCTGCTGCTGGTTTTCGGTCTGCTTCACGCCTACTTGCTGTGGTACGGCGATATCCTCTTTCTGTATGCAATGTGCGGATTCGTCGTTTACTTGTTTCGACGTCGGCGACCGGGGACGCTGATCATCGTCGGCTTCCTGTCGATCGCGATTCCGACGGCGCTGTCGGTCTTCTTCCAGTGGTCCATTCCGTACTGGCCTCCCGAGGCCATGGAAAACACGATGAGGTGGTGGGCACCCTCGCACGAGGTCGTTGCGAAAGAAATCGCAGCTTATCGCGGCGGTTGGCTTGGACAGTTCTCCCATCGGGCGGTGACTGCGCTCTTCATGCAGACACTCTATCTCTTGATAGACGGCTTTTGGCGAGCCGGCGGCCTGATGCTTCTCGGCATGGGCTTGTTCAAGCTCGACATCTTCAGCGCGAAACGCCCTTCCGTGACCTATGTAATAATGATTGTCGTAGGTCTCTTCGTAGGCATCCCCGTCATTCTGTACGGCGTGTACCGCAACTTCGCACTTGGCTGGGTCTTTGAATCCTGCATGTACGCCGGCGGGCAATTCAACTACTGGGGAAGCATTCTCGTCAGTCTGGGGTGGGTCGGCCTGGTCATGCTGGTCTACAAGCACGGGAAAGCCCAAACGCTCACCCGTTCGTTGGCAGCCACGGGCCAAATGGCCTTCACCTGTTATCTACTCCAAACGATCATCTGCACGACGATCTTCTACGGCCACGGATTCGGGCTGTTTGGGAAGGTGGAACGCGTCGGTCAGATCGGCATCGTGTTCGCCGTTTGGGTTCTGCTGCTCGTGGTCTCGCCCCTCTGGCTACGCCGTTTCCGCTTCGGCCCGGCCGAGTGGTTGTGGCGTTCGTTGGCCTACGGAAAGGTCCAGCCGATGCGCCGGGGAATAGGTCACAGCAATGGCGAGGTCGTCAGCACCGTCTAGCTGGCGCCCGGATTCGGCCGACCCCAAGAGAACGCCCGATAGAATGCGGCGGGGGACCAGGTTCGGGTCCTGTGTTTGGCATTGCCGAAAGTCGGTGAGGATGGGCAGTTATTCCACCCAACAAGCTTAACAGGTCGCACTGAACACCCGAAGAAAAAGGGCAAGCGCTAGCAGGGTCGATTCTTGCCTGTTCCGGCAACGTCATACCGGCGAAGGCCGGCCATCACTCATGGGACCCGCAGCAACGGCACGGCCGGGTTGCTCCGTGCCACCGTTCTCGAAGTTGACTGCTTACTGCCCGGCGTAGGGGACAAAGAGCACGCGAGGTGGCGATGACTAGTGAAAGGGAAAACGGCAACGACGTTCAGTCGCTCATCGATCAATTGTTGCAAGGGGTCAAGAGCATCGACAAGGAAGACCTCGTCAGGCTCGCCAAGTTGCACGGTCTCTGCGAGGCGCTGACTACAGCGACCGGTCCGGAAGCCGAACAACCCAACCCACCGGTTTTCGAGAGTGCCAGCTCATTGGTTCACGATCTCGAGGCGCTCGTTCTGGGCGAAGCAAAGGATCCGGATGCAACCGTTGCTTCTATCATTGAGGCTATAGCTGCGCTTGGTGAACCTGGCGCCGGGCCACCTTCGGAAGCAGAGGGTGCGTCAGCCAAGCACGCCCCATCCGACGACGAGGTGGCTGCCAAGCTAGCCATGGTCTTCGAGGACGAAAATATTCCGTCCGAGACCTCGTCAACGGAGCATGACACGGGGGTCGTCAGCGAGCCTCCATACGAGCCGGTGCCCTTGAAGATCGACAAGAAGGAGGAGGAATTCGTCCGGGCGTTCATCGAGGAGGCCGGCGAGCATATTGAAGCGATCGAGGCGGCTTTGCTCGAAGTTGAGCGAGCGCCTGAGGACTCCGAGCAGATCGATACTCTGTTTCGGCCGTTCCACACCATCAAGGGAATGGCCGGTTTTCTGAACCTCCGCGATGTCAACTGTCTGGCGCACGAGGTGGAGACCGTTCTGGACCAGGGTCGCAAGGGCAAGCGGATCATCACACCGGGGCTAATCGACCTCGTGTTTGACGTGGTTGATATTCTCAAGATTCAGATCTCTTCCATCAATACCTGGCTGAACGATCCCCAGGATGACACGATCCCACAGCCCCCGGTGGTGGACATGATCGGGTATCTGCGCGATGTCGTGGCTGGTCGGGTGGAGCCTGAGAGTCGCGGCGCCGGCACAGGCAGTGCCGCCCAGAAAGTCGGCGAGAACCTTGTCGAGCAGGGTGCCTGCCCCAAGGAAGCCGTCGACTTCGCTCTGGACAAGCAGCAGAGCGACGCAGCCGGCGAAAAGACCGGGGAAATCCTGGTGGACATGGGGGCGGCCACACCCAAACAGGTGAGCCAGGCATTACGCCCGCAAGGACAGGCGAAGGCGGGAGCGGCTTCCCAGACGAGCACCGGCGTCGTTGGTGATCAGTCCGTTCGGATCGACACCGCCAAGCTGGATGCGCTGGTGGATATGGTCGGTGAGCTGGTCATCGCGCAGACTCAGGTCGCGGCTAACCCAGTGGTTGCATCCGATCCGAAGCTGACCAAAGATACCGATCGGGTTGCCAAAATCGTCCGTGACGTGCAGGAGGTCGCGATGGGGATGCGAATGATCCCCATCGGCGGCACGTTCCAGAAGATGGCCCGGTTGGTCCGGGATGTGTCCCGCAAGGCCGGCAAACAGGTCGAGCTGGTCATCACCGGCGAAGACACCGAACTCGACAAGAACGTTATACAGCAAATCAACGATCCACTCGTGCACATGGTGCGCAATGCGGTGGATCACGGGATCGAGCCGCCCGAAGGACGCCGTGCATCCGGCAAAAACGAGCTGGGTCGGGTCCACCTTGGTGCCTTCCATCACGGTGGCAATATCATTATCGAGATATCCGACGACGGGAAGGGGATCGACCCCAAGGCCTTGATCGCCAAGGGGATTGACAAGGGGATCGTTCAGCCTGGCGAAGAGATCACCGATCAACAAGCCTTCCAGCTCATCTTCGCGCCCGGCTTCTCCATGGCTGCCCAGATCACGGACATCTCCGGCCGGGGTGTCGGCATGGACGTTGTCAGACGCAATATCGAGCAACTCCGTGGCCGGGTGGAGATCACGTCCGAGCTGGGGAAAGGCAGCACCTTCTCGATTCGTCTGCCGCTGACCCTGGCGATCATCGACGGCATGGTCGTACGTGTCGGCTCGGAGCGGTTCATCATACAGACTATCGTCATTGAACAATCGCTGCGCCCGCAGCCTGACCAGATCACCACCGTTCAACGCAAGGGTGAGGTCCTCAACGTACGCGGCCGACTTATTCCGCTGGTTCAGTTGGGATCCTTGTTTGGTCTGACCGGGCGGATAAACCCCTGCAAGGCGATGGTTGTCATTGCCCACTACGAAGGTGATCAGATCGGGATTATCATTGAGGAGCTCATCGGCCAGCAGCAGGTCGTGATCAAGTCGCTCGGGGAGAAGTTTGAGAGACTGCGCGGCATTGCCGGAGCAGCCATACTGGGCGATGGAAGGGTCGGGCTCATTTTGGAGATGTCGGGGCTCGTTGCCGCCTACAACACGAGCCATATTCCGTTGGAGTGTTCGACAACCTTGGATGATGTTGCGCCGGCGGATCGTGAGCCGTCATCAGCGGACGCCGTGCCTACGTCTGACACACCTGCCCGGGACGAAGCGGTTCTCGTTCCCGCATAGGAGAATAGACGGATGGAAGCCGTTCTTGACAACGCGAAGGACACGAAGGAGGTGGCCATGCAGAACGTGGCGGAGTCTGTCGGTGAACTCGGGGGCAAATACCTCACGTTTCTGTTGGACGACGAGGAGTATGGTCTGGAAATCCTCAAGGTCCGGGAAATCATGGGCATCATGGACATCACCAAGGTGCCCCAGACACCGGACTTCGTGCAAGGAGTCGTCAATCTTCGCGGCAAGGTGATCCCGGTGATCGACCTCCGCACCAAGTTCGGACTACAGCGAACCGACTACAACGATCAGACCTGCGTCATTGTCGTCGACGTCGGCATGTTGATGGGGATCATCGTTGACACTGTTCAGGAAGTGCACGACATCCCCGCATCCAACATCGAACCGCCGCCGCAGCTCGGAATGAACGTGGATACGGGCTTCATCCTCGGCATGGGCAAAGTCAAGGACGATGTCAAGATCCTCTTGGACATCGACAAGGTGTTGACGTCCGACGAACTCGTGCAGCTTCGAGAGGCTGCTGACACAGAAGGCACACGCTAGACGGGGCTTCGGTTATCTCAACATGGATCAGGTCGTTGACATCGCGGACATGCAGGTCTCGGGCGACCCGCTGGTGACCCTGGTGACCTACTCACTGGGCAGTTGCATCGGCGTGAGCATCTGGGACCCGGTGGTACACGCGGGTGGAATGCTCCACTACATGCTGCCCGAATCATCCCTTTCGCTGGAAAAGGCCAAGGCCAACCCGGACATGTTCGCGGATACCGGAATTCCCCACCTGTTTCGTGCGGTCTACGAGCTGGGAGCGGTCAAGAAACGTTTGATCGTCAAGGTCGCCGGAGGATCCCAACTACTCGACGACAACGGAACGTTCAACATCGGCAAACGAAACTACGTTATGCTTCGGAAGATCTTCTGGAAGAACGGCGTTCTTATAGACTCCGAAGACGTCGGCGGTTCCGTCAGCCGAACGGTGCGGTTGGATGTCCAGACCGGTCGGGTGACCATCAGAAACCGCGGCAAGGAGGTGGAGTTGTGACCAGCGTTGAAGACATTGTCAGTCAGGTCGATTCATTGCCGCCGCTGCCCGACACCGCGCTCAAGCTGATGAACGTAATGAACGATCCGCGGAGCGCGGTCGACGACATCGTCGAGGCCATCCGGTATGACCAAGCGGTGACCGGTGAAGTCCTACGATTATGTAATTCCGCCTACTTCGGTCTGTCGCGCAAGGTGACCTCCCTCAACGACGCCATGGTGTGCCTCGGCACGGTGAAGGTGCTCCAACTGGTGATGTCGGTATACACCGATTCGGTCTTGTCGCGCGAGCAGAAGGGCTACGGGCTGGAGCCCGGCGTGCTTTGGAAGCATTCTGTGGCCGTCGCGCTGGCATCGTCGTTGTTCGCCCAGCGGTTGAAACTACCCAATGCCAACCTGGCGTTTACCGCCGGTCTGTTGCACGACGTGGGCAAGGTGATCCTCAACGAACACGTGGCCGAGGAGTTTTCCGAAATCGTCCGCCGGGTCACCGAGGATCGTCTGTCATTCGTTGAAGCGGAACAGCAGGTGCTGGGCTTCTCACATCAGGAGGTCGGTGCCATGATCGCGGAGAAATGGCAGCTTCCGGAAACCATCGTGCGTTGTATCCGCTTCCATCACGATGCCGGCAGTCTGGACCCACCGGATACGCTTGTCGACACCGTATATCTCGCAAACTGCGTCTGTTTGCTTTTGGGGATCGGGCTTGGTGAGGACGGCCTGTATTACCGGGCGGATCAGGCAGTGATGGACCGCCATAATCTGCGCGAGACCGACCTGGAGGCAATCGGCGCACAGGTAATGACGGACCTTCAACGGGTTGAGCAGATATTCGCCGGCACTGCCGGGACAGACCACCCAAAAGAAGAGGCCCGTCGGTAGGTTAGGAGTGTAGTGATGTCTCAAGATGTCCTGATCGTGGATGATTCGGCGACGATCCGTTCGATGGTGGCAAGAATGATACGGATGATCAGCCTGGACGTGGGCGAGATCTACGAAGCTTCCCACGGAATCGAAGCGCTGGCCCAACTTGCCGACCATGAGGTGGCCGTCGTCCTAGCTGACATCAACATGCCCACCATGAACGGCATTCAATTGCTCACACGCATGAAGCAAGACATTCGACTCAGGGACATCCCCATCGTAATTGCCTCCACTGAGGGGAGCGCCCAGAGGATCGAGCAGATGAAGGAGCTTGGAATCGCCGGGTACGTCCGCAAACCCTTTCAACCGGAGCAACTGCGCGACATACTGATGCCTTTGTTGGGAGTTACCCAAAATGCCACAGCAGAGCACAGTGACGCTGAAGAGGATCTTTTCTGAAGTCGTCGCCAATCTGGCGTTTATGTTCACTGATGACGAAGAAGCCGATCCGTCATTGGACGCGCGCTGGCTGGAGACAACAATCGGCTACGAGGGGCCCATGAGTGGTACGTTGCGGTTCCACTGCACCAGAGAGTTCTCAGAACTGCTGACGTCGAACCTGCTCGGCGTGGATCCCGAGGATGACCATGCCACGTCGGAGGCCGACGACGCCGTGAAGGAATTCATGAACATACTCTGCGGGCACTACATCACAGCCTTGCACGGCACCGAGGACGTTTTCAACGTGACGATCCCACAAATCCGTGAGCTGCCCGAGCCGCCGGCGCTTGTCGACGATAGCGATCCTGATACCGCGACGCTCTCTGTAAACGGCCACCACGTCCAACTGTCCTATGTACCGTGGGAAGACCATGATGCCGTATAGGCATTCCAGCACCGTAGGAGCGAATGGATGTTGGCTGAAGTCAAGGATCTCACGCGGAATGAATATGAATTCATACGCCGTTTGGTCTATGCCAAGAGCGGTATCAATCTTGGGAATGAGAAGATGCAACTGGTCCGGGCCCGTCTGGGCAAGCGGGTTCGGCAAAGCGGCTTCAAGTCCTACCGCGACTATTTCAACCACGTGGAACGGGATCCCACTGGTGAAGAACTCTGTCAGCTGCTGGACGCTATCTCCACCAACACTACGCACCTGTTTCGCGAGGGCCGGCACTTTCAATTCCTGCGCGAGACCATCAAGCGATGGGTCGAAGACAAAGCCTGGCGGGCCAAGAATGCATCATTGCGGATATGGAGTGCCGGCTGTTCCAGTGGCGAGGAACCGTATTCCATAGCCATGACCGCCGATGCCACGCTTCAAAACCATTCCAACATTGAACTGAAGATCCTCGCCACCGACCTGTCCGTCCAGATGCTCAGCACGGCGAAACTGGGGCTTTACGAGTCGCATCGTGTGGGAACGGTTCCGCCGGAGTACAAGAACCACTATCTAAGGAAGGTTGAGCACGAAGGGCAAAGGATGTTGCAAATCGTGCCGGAGCTTCGCCGGCTTATCAAGTTCGCGCGGTTCAACCTTATGACACCGACATTCCCCTTTCAGCGAGGGTTCCACGTGATCTTTTGCCGCAACGTGATGATCTATTTCGACCGACCTACCCAGGAGACCCTGGTCAGCAAATTTGCCGCCCAACTGCTTCACGGCGGATACCTCATGATCGGACATTCCGAAAGTCTCAACGCTATCGAGCATACGCTGTCCTATGTCGAGCCGACGATCTACAGAAAGGGTTAAAGCTGTGGCAGCCCGATGGATCGGCATCGGTTCCGTGCGGGTCTTTCTTCAAGTGCGTCCGGGAGCCTGATGTGCAGCGGACCGATCCCATAAGAGTGCTAATCGTTGACGACTCCGCCCTGGTGCGGTCGCTGCTAACGCGCGTATTGTCGGAGTCGAGCGACATCGAAGTCGTCGGCGGCGCCAAGGACCCCTACGAGGCCCGCGAGCTCATCATCGAACACCGCCCCGATGTGATCATTCTTGACATCGAAATGCCCCGCATGGACGGCCTGACGTTTCTCAAAAAGCTCCAGGCCCACTACCCGGTGCCCGTCATCATGTGCAGCGGCGTCGCCCCGGCCAACAGCCAGGCGGCGTTGACGGCAATCGAATTGGGCGCGGTCGACGTTGTAGCGAAACCGGCTTCCGGTGGTCGCAAGGCAATGGAGCGGCTCGGCGAGGACCTGGCTGAGAAGGTACGCGCCGCGGCCATCGCCATGCCGACGCGTCCGACGATACCAGCCTCCGCAACTGCCAAGCCGACATCGCTCCAAGCAGCCGGCCTCGATCCGGCCCGCTTCCTCGTGGCGATCGGAGCTTCAACCGGTGGTACCGAAGCGATCAAAGAGCTTCTGTCGCACGTTCCCGCGGACTTTCCACCCGTGGCCATCGTCCAGCACATGCCTGAGGGGTTTACCCGTTCGTTTGCCGATCGCCTGGACCAGTTCAGCGCGATGAAGGTCACCGAAGCGGTGGACGGCGACGTTCTCATCCCGGGGCGGGCTCTTCTGGCTCGTGGCGGGACCCAGATGAGCGTGTGCGCGTCTGGAGGTCGATGGCGCATCGTCTATGGGACCGATGAGCTGGTCAACCGTCATTGCCCCAGCGTCGACGTCTTGTTCGATTCGGTCGTGTGTCACGTCGGAAAAAGGGCGGTGGGCATCCTCTTGACCGGTATGGGCGCCGACGGTGCCAAGGGTTTACTCAACATGCGCAACGCCGGCGCCGCGACCTTCGCGCAGGATCAACGTTCCTGCGTGGTCTACGGGATGCCCAAGGTGGCCGTCGATCTCGGTGCGGTCCAGCACAGCGCCGCCCCGGCCGATATACCTCGGGCCGTCCTCCAAGCACTTCAGCGTTCCGCCAAAACCTCGGCGCAGCGGTCGGGGTTCCGTCCATGAAGATGGACACGGCTTGAAAACGTAAAATGCCTGACTCTGTGGGACCGACTTTCCAGTCGGTCGGGCGACGATGACCTCCCGTACCCACTGCCTTGTTGCCTTTTGCCTTCTTGCCTTCTTGCCTTCTACTTTGTAATTCGCAATTAGATGGTTGCAACAAGTCCCTCCTGCCGTCATAGTAAAAGCTGATTGCTGTTAGGAGACGGATCGTGTCATTGATTAAGGACTTGTTTCGCGCGTCGCCGTTCGAGCCGCTTCGTTACCACATGAAAACGGTGATGGAGTGTGTGTCGTTTGTCCGGCCGATGTTCGAGGCCGTCCGCGATCGCCGGTTCGACGACCTGGAGGAATTGGCCAAGAAGATTTTCAAGGTCGAGCACGAGGCGGACATCATTAAGGACGACATCCGCCAGACGATTCCGAAACGATTCTTCCTTCCAGTGTATCGCGGTGATCTGCTCGGCTATGTGAAGCTGCAGGACGATATGGCCGACTCGGTGGAAGACATCGCCGTCTTGCTCACGATCAAGAACCTGACCCTGCCCGCACCACTCGTGGATCCGACGTTTGAATACGTTGCGAAAGTCGAGGACGTTTGCCACCAGACCCGCGGGATCGCGGATTATCTCCCGACGTTGGTCGAGGGCGATATGGTCGGAGAAGAAGCGGAGCGTGTGCTGTCGATGATCGCGGAGGTCGAAAAAGGTGAATGGGAGGCCGACCGACTGCAATACACGCTGTCACAGAAACTCTTCGCCCTCGAAGATGAGATGAAGGGGACGGATATTTTGCTGTGGTTCCGCGTTTTCGGCGAGCTCGGTCAACTCGCCAACTTCGCGGAGAAGACGGGCGACCGGCTCCGGCGGATGTTGTCTGTATAGGACCGGCTGTTTCGTAGTACCCACCGTGTTTGATGGCTGTAATCGATCTTAGTGCGCTCGATGGCTTTGAGCTCGTCTGCCTGGTCCTGGCCATCGCTATGTTGTTCTGGGACACCGTTGAGGTTGGCCGGAACGACGCCGCCAATCTGGTCAACGCCGTTTTGGGAGCGCGCGTGCTGCAACGCCGGACCGCGATCCTCGTGGCCGGGGCAGCCGTCGTGCTCGGCGCGGTTCTGAGTTCCGACGTAATCGACACCGCTCGCAAGGGGATTTTCGATCCGACGGGCTTCGGATTGAAAGCGGCACTGGCGATCTATATTTCGGTCTATATCGTCGACACCGTGCTTCTCTACAGCTACTCCGCGTTCGGCATGCCGATCAGTACGACGGCCTGTCTTGTGTTCGAGTTACTCGGGGCTGCGATAGCGATCAACGCTTCGACGGTCAACTGGGGCAAGGCTGGGACCGTGATGGCGGGCATCATTTGCTCGATCATTCTGACGGTGGTTGTGGCGTTCTTGATCCAACGGGCGGCGCGCGGGGCCATTAAGGACCGGGCCACCCACTTGCCCACGATGCTGCTACACGGCGGCTGGGTCGGCGGCGGCCTGGCGGCGGGGCTGTGCTACTTCCTCCTTCTTAAGGGGATGAAGAACATCTCCTGGGTTAAGCAGGTCAACATCTGGCTTAGCCGATTTGATGATGCGGTGGAGATCGGGGTCGGCAGCGCGATTCTGTTTCTGTTCCTGTGGGGCGGGTTTGCCATCCTGATTCACATGCTGCTGGTCGTCTATCGCAAACGGGCGGCCAGGCTTCTTTTTCCCGTGCTGTCCGTCGTTGGCATGATATCCATGGCTTTTGCCTTCGGGCAGAACGACCTGGCCAATTGCGCCTCGCCGGGCTTGGCTGCGTTTCACCTGCTTCGTGAGCAGGATGTCGAGACCGGAACCCAGGTGCCGATCGCCTGGTGGATGCTGCTGATTTGCGGGCTACTGCTGTTCGTCGGCATGAACACCAAAAACGCCGCACGCGTTACCAAAGCGGCGGTATCCACCGGCAGCATGGGCGACCATGTCGAGCTGTGGGCCCCGCGCTGGTGCGTCAGAGTCGCTACCCACTTGCTCGAGCTTCGCAAACGCGCGCCCGCATTGTCCCCCAGGGCGGGCGTGACCGCGGCGGGCAAGACGCTGCACTACGACACGCTGCGGGCTTGCGTGATCATGTCGGTCTCAGCGAGTGTCATCGCCACCGCAAGCAGCCTGGGGCTTCCGGTATCGACGACGTACGTCGCCTTTGCCGCCGTCGTCGCCAGCGGAATGGCGGACCGGATCTTTCAGCGCGGTGACGCCGAGCTCAAGCTCGGCCGGGCAATCTGGGTTGTCACAAGCTGGGTCTTGTCCGCGCTCATCGCGGCCCTCGCCGCCGCTTTCGTGGCCACGATGGTCTATCAATTTGCCGTCTGGGGGATGGTCGGCTGCCTTCTGGTGAACCTTTTTGTCCGGCGGACTTTCAAGAAACGAGCTGACCTGCAAGCGAAGCGCACCGTGGAAGAGGCCTACGAACGCGCGCATCCGGAGGAGTTCGCCCTCGAACACGAAGGCTGATGCCGGTGTTCTTGAGCCCCGGCACGCCAGTGCGTACACTACCGTATCGTGTTCGCCTTCGGGGTGTGGGCCATCGGTTTAGACCGGATGATTCACCGCGGAGCACGCAGAGACCGCAGAGAAACGAGAGATAATTCAGAACCGCGACCGTGAGGGAGTGTTACGGTGTCGAAACGGAACGCTTTCTGGTTCTGTCGTAACACATGGGAGTGCTAACCGTTGCGTAAGGAATCCTACGAGTTTCTCAAGACCATTCAGGAAACGCCCTCGCCCTCCGGGTTTGAGCAGCCCGTTCAGCGACTGATCCGAGAGCGTATGAAGCCATTCGCCGACTCGATCGAGACGGACGTGCATGGTAATGTGATCGCGGGGCTCAATCTGAAAGGTTCCCCCCGCGTGATGCTCGCCGGGCACTGCGACCAGATCGGGATGATGGTCAAGTACATCGACGACAACGGGTACATTTTCTTTTCCCAGATCGGGAGCATCGACCCCTCCGTCCTGCCGGGATCGCGCGTGGTGGTCTATACGAAGCACGGGCCGATCGACGGCGTGATCGGGCGGAAGCCGGTCCACGTCCTCAAACCCGAGGAGCGCGGCGCCAAGACCGAGCTGCGCGAGATGTGGGTGGACATCGGCGCCAAGGACAAGAAGGAAACCGAACAGGTGATAGCCGTGGGCGACCCGATCACGTTCCGCCTGGAGATGGTGCATCTCGGCGGGGATCTGGTGACCTCGCCAGCCTTCGACAACAAGTGCGGTACGTTTGTCGTGATGGAGACCCTTCGCCTGTGCCTGGTCAGAAAGATCAAGTGCGCGCTTTTCGCCGTGAGCACGGTCCAGGAAGAGATCGGCCTGCGCGGCGCGAGAACCTCTTGCTTCGGCTTGGATCCGCAAGTCGGCATCGCCGTGGACGTAACCCACGCCACCGACTATCCCGACATTGACAAGCGGATTAACGGCGAACTCAAAGTCGGGGCAGGCCCGGCAATCGCCACGGGACCCAACATCAACCCGCCGCTCGAAGCCATGCTGGTCAAAGCTGGAAAAGCCAAGCGCATTTCGCATCAGATCGAGGCGGCCCCCGGCGGCACCGGGACCGATGCGAACGCCATCCAATTGTCCCGAGCCGGTGTGGCCACCGCGCTGGTCAGCATCCCCAACCGCTACATGCACACGCAGGTTGAGATCGTCAGCCTCTCCGACCTGGAAGCCGCCGCCAGGCTGATCGCCGAGACCGTGGCCCGGATCAACCAACGAACAAACTTCATCCCCGAATAGTGGGAGCCGGCGCCGCTGCCCAGCCGGAAGCCTCCGCCAGGGCGGATGAGCCGATTAAGACCATGTTGACCCACCTCGTACCCCTCGACACGTTGCATAAGCTGCAGGACCGCTTTGCCGCCCTCGGACAAGTGACGGTCTGCATCTGCACCGTGGACGGCGAACTCATCACGGAGCCGACGTGGGGCAGCCGGTACTCCAGGCTGATCGGAACGTCACCACGCGGCCGCGCGGCCTTCGCCGAAAGTATCCACGCGTGCTCAAAACATCTGAGCGCAAAGGTGCCTGTGAAGTGTCATGAGGGGATGAGCCTGTACGCGGCGTCGATCATCCATGACGATATGCAACTGGCCGTGATCGTGGCCGGCACCCGCTCGCCGACGCCACCACCCCCGGACACGGTGCGTGCTATAGCTTCGGCGTATGGAATTGATCCGGAGACGTTGTTGAGGGAGGCTCAGTTTGTCGACCCCTACAGCGGGGGCACCCCGGAAGCCATCCGTCAATTCGCCGATGCTCTCGCTGAGACGATCGCCACGCTGTACGGCCAGGCGGAGCGAATCCAACGGCAACTCGCTGATCTGCGGACGGTCCACTCGTTCACCGAGCTGCTGTCGGGAACGCTGGATCTGCAGGAGATCCTGGATCTAACCGTTCGGCGGGTTGTCGAGGTCATGCTCGTCAAAGCCTGCGCGATCCGGCTCTTGAACCCTGAGACCGGCGAGCTGGTGATCAAAGCGGTCCACAACCTCTCCAACGAGTACCTGCAAAAAGGACCGGTCCTGCTGCATGAAAACGTGATCGATGCGACGGCCTTCGCCGGGCACGCCGTCCACATCCCCGACGTACCGGGCGATCCGCGCACCCGCTACCCCCAAAACGCACGCCGCGAGGGAATCGTCAGCGGGCTGTGCGTTCCGTTAACATACCGTGGCCAGACCGTCGGCGTCATCCGCGTATACGCGGCCAAACGATACCTGTTCAGCAAGTCGGAAGAATTGCTCTTGCGTTCGATCGGGTCGCAGACGGCCTCGGCGATCATCACCAGCCGTTTATGGGGGGAGCAGGCTCAGGCGGAGCGGTTTCAGCGGCAGGTTGAGGCCGCCGGGGAAATTCAGCAGCGTATGCTTCCGTCGCAGCCACCCGAGCACCCGGCGCTGGAATTCGGCTGTGTCTACGATCCAACTCTTCAGGTTGGGGGGGACTTTTACGACTTCATCGAGTTGCCCGGCAGCGAGTTGGCGGTTTGCGTGGCGGATGTCGTGGGCAAGGGGCTGCCGGCGGCGCTGATGATGGCCTCGGTCCGGTCCGCACTGCGCGCTCACGCCCACCAGACCGACGACGTTAAGGCGGTCGTCGCCAACGTCAACCAGCACCTGTGCCGCGACACACTCACCAGCGAGTTTGCCACGCTTGTCTACGGCGTTTTCTCATCTGATGCGCGAACGTTCACCTACTGCAATGCCGGACATACGCCGCCGCTGCTATGGCGCGACGACCGGTTCCTCGAGCTGACGACCGGCGGACTTGTCATCGGGATCCAACCGGAAGAGGACTTCGACCAGGATGTGCTGGCCGTTCAGCCGGGAGATATCCTCATCATGGTGACGGACGGCGTCACTGAGGCCATGGATTTTGAGGGGACGGCGTACGGCTGGGATCGACTCCTGGCCTCGATCCGAAAGTACCGGTCACTCGATGCTCAGCAACTCGCCCAGCAGATTCTATGGGACGTGCGCCGATTCGCCGGACTGGCGGACCAATCGGACGATATCACCATCGTCGTGGCGAAAGTACGGTAATCTGAACGCCTGTAGTCCTATAATTATCGCGTTTATGGAGGGAATGGTCAGAATCTCTGCACTCCCGCAGGACCTCAGCGCCTGAAGCGCCGATAATAAGTACAATAAGTACGCATCGCAATGGCAGTCAGAGCAATGAACGGCTGAGATAAGGCATGAAGGAGAAGGTCTGCAATCTGTGGCTGGAGCCCGCTGACTACCGCAGTATCCCTGCCAGCGGGGCGCTCAATAGCGATGGGACGGCCGTCATGGATTCCGGCCCGGCCCTGGAGGCCAAGCAGCGTTTCAGTGATCTCGAAATCGATCTCGGGCGGCTGCTGGCGTCTCGTGGCAACCACGTTCACTTGATCAGGCCGGGCTTAGTATCGTTTCCAATCAAGCAGTTCCGCTGGTCCGGCGTGAGCTTGGAGATCGTGGAGCGCAGCGCGCACGAACTGTGCACACTCGTTGGCGACGCCAAGACGCTGCTGCCCAGGCCGACGGGCGCTGAGGCTGGCACCGCGTGGGAAGAGGTTGCCAAGGTACTGGCGTTCCTCCCGGACAACATCCTCGTCATTCAGCACACCTGAGACAAAGCATGCTTCTCCACTCCGACCATGCGCGTGGACATAACCTGTGGGACCGACTTTCCAGTCGGCCGCGAGCGCCCACAAGCGTCGCATCGATCGCCCGGATCGTGGCGTTACTCGCGATGTTGGTGTTGCACCCGATGATCGGCTGCAGGGCCCCGGCGGCAGGTCGGGTTCTGCCCGACACCGGATTTGATCGTCGGGCGAAGCCCGACCTACCGACTCCCGCAAATGGGCTGCTTGCGACGGAGCGGGCGCAAATGGCTGCTGAGGATCAGAAACGCGCGGAGGCAATCTTAGAGAGCAACGAAATACGCGCCACGCGCTACCGCGACAAGCCGCTGCGCCCGCCGGTCACGCGCCGCCCGTAGCCTTGCCTAACCGGCTCCACCACCGTTGTGACGACGCCGGAACCTCGGCCAGGCGAGTCCCAGCGCGATGGCCATGAGCATACCCAGGCTCATCGCCCCGCAACCGAAGTTTCGAAAAGCCTGGGTCAGGCCGGGGACTTCGATAATTCCGTTAAGCTCCGGTCTGACTGGTTCGGGCTCACCGATCGCGATGCGGTCATCAAAGGGCCTGTGCTGTGGTTCCACTTCGAGCGTCTCAAGCATGACAAGCCGGAACGGGCTCATTCCCGCATCAGGCTCCAGGGCGATAAGGCGGCCATTGAAGTCCGCGACATTTGGGAGGTTAGGGACGCCGATAAAACCATCGCCGTCGATATCGAAGCCCGGCACTCGCCATGCATAAAGGATGGCCCAGATGCGTGCATCGGGCATGAACTCGTCTTTTGATGACGGCTTGAGGATCTCCTGCCAGCCAAGCCCGATTCCGGGATCGCCATAACGATCGTAGTGTTCATCGTCGTTGAACAGCTTCGTCAACTGGTCAAACGTCTGCGAATAATAAAGGTTTGTATCCGGATCGTCGGGAACGAGACGGAAGTACTCGGCAGGCGGCTGGGTCGCCGCGTATTCCGGGTCGTCGATGACCAACGACCATTCCCGAACGTCGGTGGTCCGCCACAGGCCGTTGCCATCCCAGTCCGCCCCGATCAAATCCTCAATCGTCGATTCCGGAACGACGCCTTCCGCAAGAAGATCCTCACGAAACAGATCCAACATCAGGCGTATGTTCTCGGGATTATCGATCACTTGAAACTGCCGAAGGCCGGTCGCCTCGTCAGGCAGCAGATCATTCCCCATGTCCATACCGTTGCCCAATCCGTCGTTGTCGATGTCGTCATCATCAACGTCGAACCGGATGACGAACTCGTCGCTGAGGCCGAACGATCTCGGGTTGATGAGCGGGTCTTTGTCGTCGCCGTCCGCAGATCCGTCGCCGTCGGTGTCGGGGTTGGTCGGGTCGGTGAAGACGAACCCATCGAAGTCGTGCCACAGCTTGAACCCGCTGTAATCCGCAGAATCGGACTGATCCACAGGGTATTCACCCGGACTGGGCAACCCGTCCTCGTTGAGGTCATTCCATTCATTGGCGTCGAGAACGCCGTCATGGTTGTCGTCGATAAACATCAGCCCGAAGACTTCGATGAAGTCACTCAGCCCATCCCCGTCGGTGTCAGCCAGCAGCGCGCTGGTTGCGACGGCCCGCCGGGTGAAGATCGGTGTCGGCGGCGTCCCCGGAACGATGGCCGACGGCGCGGGATAGAACACGACGCGATCGTTCACCACGTCACTGGTCTCAACCCCGCCGAGTTCCCAGTTGTCCGGCAGCCCATCGCCATCCGTGTCCGGCGAGAAGTCGGAATCGCCGTCTCCGTCAATGTCAAGCCGGTTCAGAACGCTGGCGACCCGGAGGTTCGGAAAACAAAGGCGACTTACGATTACGCCATCCACAACGTTTCCCCCGGCATTAAGTATCTTCCCCGTCAGTTCCACATCGGTTACCTGCAGGCCTGCTACGTCCTCGCGGCATTCGCCAGACCCGGTGGAACCATCTTCCTGGGCCGCAGCACCTCCTGCCATGACACCAACAAGTGTGCACGCAATCACCACCAGGGGTTTCCCGGAGCATCGCTTCATCGGATGAATCCTTTCTTGTAAATCAGTCCGCGCTTCTGACTACACCCATGCAGAATCACGGTGCTGACCCGTCCACGCCAATGTCCGGGTCAGCATCGCTGCCGTAACATGTCACTACGGAATACACACGTCGTTGTCCTCATCGCAGGTCTCACCCGGCTGGCACGGAGAGCCGCTGCCCTCGCAAACCCCTACTACGATGCACGCATCGATGGCAGTACAGAAGAAGCCATCATCGCAGGGGGTCCCAGGCGCCAAGGGTACGTGATCGCAAACACCGTCGTTGCATATGTCGCGCGTGCAGTCGTTGCCATCGTCCTGGCACTCAGTCTCCCAACTCATGTGGTTCTCCAGGCACACGCCCAACCCGTCGCAGGTATCGGGCTTGTCGCACTCGGTCTCCGTGGGATCACCGCACGGGGTGCCGGGCGCCAATGGCACGTGGACGCACTCACCGACCTTGCACATGTCGCGCGTACAGTCGTTACCATCGTCATCGCAGTCGATCCCCCATTCATGGTTGGGCTGGCACACGCCGAATTCGTCGCACGTGTCGGGATCGGTGCACGTGGTGTCGCTCGGGTCGCCACACGACGTCCCGACCGGCTCGAGCGTGTGCTTGCATTCGCGCGCAACACATGAATCCGCCGTGCAGTCGTCCCCGTCGTCGCAGTGGATATCACGCAAGCACTCGACACACTCGTCGTTGTCCTCACCACAGACCGGCAAGTTCGGATCCGTGCAGGGATAAGTCCCGGCCACGCAGCCGTCGGCATCGGCGCCAGGGTCGTCGGGATCGCACGTCTCTACACCTGTACAGAACTCGCCGTCATCGCAGATTGCATCGAACAGCACATTCACGCACCCCATGTGCGACTCGCAGGTATCGACCGTGCACGGACCCCCGTCGTCACAGACCACAGCCGGGTCGATGAGGGTCCCCACACAGTTGCCGGCCGCGTCGCACTCGTCGTTAACAGTGCACAAGTTCCCATCGTTGCAGGCGGCGCCGGGAACCACGGTGTTCACGCAGCCGATCGCCGAATCGCAAGTATCCGCAGTGCAGGGGTCGTCGTCGTCGCAGTCCAGTGGCGGACCGCCCACGCACGCGCCGTCCACACAAGTGTCGTCGGTCGTGCAGGCATCACCGTCGTCGCACGGGTTGTTGTTGTTCACCCGATAACAACCCACGTCCGGCTCACACAAGTCGTCGGTGCATCCATTGCCGTCATCGCACGCTGTGGCCGGGTCGATGGCGGTTCCCACACAGTTCCCGGTCGCGTCGCACTCGTCGTTGACAGTGCACAAGTTCCCATCGTTGCAGGCGGCGCCGGGAACCACGGTGTTCACGCAGCCGATCGCCGAATCGCAAGTATCCGCAGTGCAGGGGTCGTCG